>DASXJM010000367.1:0-3797 GCA_036497405.1 Streptosporangiaceae bacterium
CTGAAGTTGCTGGGGGCGTGAGAACGATGAGCACGCTGATTCGTACCGACCACGTGGCCGCCACCGATCTGGTCGACTTTCTGCGCGAGGTCATGACCCGGGCCTGGCTGCCCATGGAGTGCCGTCCCGAGCCGCGCGCGAACTATGACGCCGAGTTCCGGGCCACCGGCCTGGGGCCGATGCAGGTGGTGGTCATGGACGTGCCGCCGGCCACGGTCAGCCGCACCCCGGCCCTGATCGCCGAGGCCGATCCCGACCTGCTCAAGATGGCCCTGGTGCGCGAGGGCTGCTGCGTGGTCAGCCAGGACGGCCGCCAGGCCCGGCTGACCGCGGGCGGGTTCGCCCTCTACGACACCCGACGGCCCTATCAGGTGGTCGTCGGGCCCGGCCGCGACCAGCCCGTGCAGATGATGACGTTCATGTTCCCGCCCACCCTGCTGCCGCTGTCCCGGAACCGGCTCCGGCAGCTGGCCGCGGTGCCGTTCCCGGCCGGGGCCGGCCTGGGCGACGTGACCTCGCAGTTCCTGCTGCAGCTGGCCCGGAACGTCGACCACTACAGCCCGTCCGAGGCGGCCCGCCTGTCGACCGCGGCGCTGGAAGTCCTGGGCACCCGGCTGGCCCACGAACTCGGCGCCGACGACTGGGACACCCCCGAGGCGCGCCGGCACGCCCAGCTGACCACGGTGCAGGCCTTCATCCAGAACCACCTGAGCGACCCGGGGCTCTCCCCCGGCATGATCGCCGCCGCCCACCACATGTCGCTGCGGTCCCTGCACCAGCTGTTCCATGACGAGGGCCTGACCGTGGCGGGCTGGATCCGGAAGCGGCGGCTGGAATGCTGCCGCCACGACCTGTCCGACCCGGCGCTGGCCGCGCGGCCGGTGGCCGCCATCGCGGCCCGCTGGGGCTTCCCGAACCCGGGCGACTTCAGCCGCGCCTTCCGCACCGTGCACGGGCTGCCGCCCGCGGCGTACCGCACGCTTGCGCGCAGTGCCAAGGACCTCGCACGCTGACCCAACGACATCTCAATTCCCCGGCCCGATCCTGAATCACGGCGGACCTGCCGCCGCACCGAGACAGTGTCGGTCACACAAGGGGGAAGACGATGAGCGTCACCGAGATCACCAAGCCGGCCAGCGGCACCTACTCGCTGGGCCACACCGCGGCCGAGTACGAACGGCTCCGGGCCCAGGCCCGGGTCTGGGAGGCCGCCACCACACGGATCCTGGACCAGGTCAACCTGCCCGCCGGAGCCAGCTGCCTGGACGCCGGCTGCGGGCCGGGGGAGACCATGCGCGTGCTGGCCGAGCGGGTCGGGCCGGCGGGCCGCGTGCTCGGCGTCGACGCCGATGCCGCCGTCGGCGACCTGGCCGTGGCCACCCTGCACGGCCAGGGTCACCGGCAGTGCGCGTTCCAGGCCCACGACCTCACCGCCGACGCCCCGGTTCCGGGGGGACCGTTCGATCTGGTCTACACGCGGCTGCTGCTGTTCCACCTGCCCGAGCGGGTGGCCGTGCTGGCCCGCCTGTGGGACAGCGTCGCGCCCGGCGGCTGCCTGGTCGTGCAGGACTACGACGTGCGGGTGGTCAGCGTGCTCCCCACCCTGGCCAGCGTGGAGGAGGTGGGCCGGGTCATCATCGGCTCGTTCGGCGCGGCCGGGGCCGACGTGTCGGCCGGAGCCCGGCTGGCCCAGCTGTTCGGCCAGGCCGGGCTGGGTACGCCGGACGGGACCGACGTGTCCGGCCGCATCGAGCCGCTCGGCGGCGGCCGCCGCATGCTGGAAGGCGTGTACCGCAGCCTGCTGCCGGTCGCATTGGCGCAGGGCATCACCACCGAGGACGCCGCCGCGGCCACCCTGGCCGCGCTCGCCGCCGACGCCGCCCGGTTCGCCGACCGCCCGCTGCTGTGGCCGCTGATGATCGGGGCCTGGAAGGACAAGGAGCGGTCATGACCACCCTGCTCCGCTTCCGCCGCCCCCCGGCCGCGACCCCCAAGGTCCCGGCCGCCCCAGCCAATGCCCCCGAGCCCCTGGACGTCCCGGCGATCCGCAGCCACTTCGCGTTCCCGGACCTCGGCCGGGTCGTCACCAACAACGCGGCCAGCACCCAGCCGCCCCGCGAGCTGGTGGCGCTGTACCAGTCGCTGGCTCCCGGCTACGAGAACGTCCACCGCGGCCAGTCCTCGGCCTCGCAGCTCATGACGGCCCGGTTCGAGGCGGCCTACGACACGATCGCCCAGTTCATCGGCGCCCCCGGCCGGGCCAGCATCGCCCTCTACCGGAACACCACCGAGGCCGTCAACAGCGTGATGTACGAGCTGCTGACCACCTTCCGCGACGGCGACAACGTGGTCACCACGACCATGGAACACAACTCCAACTACGTCCCCTGGTACGCGCTGGCCCGGGAGATAATGCCCCGGCTGGGACGGCGGGTGGAGTACCGGCTGGCCCGCTTCGACCCGGTGACCGGGGAGCTGGACCTGGCCCACCTGGCCACGCTGATCGACGGCCGGACCAAGCTGGTCGCCTGCACCGGGGCGTCGAACTTCCTCGGCACCCGGACCCCGATCCCGGCCATCCGGGCCCTGGCCAGCGCCAGCAGCTACCGCCAGCCGAACGGCGAGCACCGCTCCTACCTGCTGGTCGACGCGGCCCAGTTGGTGCCGGGGTCGTTCGTGGACGTGCAGGCCCTCGGTGTCGACTACCTGGCCTTCTCCTTTCACAAGCTGCTGGCCCCGTTCGGGGTCGGGGTGCTGTACGCCCGGGAGCACCTGCTGGCCGGCTCGCTGCCGTTCCTGTACGGCGGGGACATGATCGCCGAAGGCAGGGTGTTCCCGGACCGGGTCGACTACAACTCCCTGCCCTGGAAGTACGCGGCCGGGACCCCCAACATCCTCGGCACGATCGTCTCCGCCCAGGCCCTCCGGCTGCTGCTGGACCTGGCCCTGAGCCCACGCCGTCCGGTCCACTTCGGCGGCACGCGGCCGCTGGAGCGGGCCACGGTCCGGGCCGCGATGGGGCGCGTGCACGCCTGGAACCAGCAACTGACCAGCCGGGCCCTGGACGGGCTGGGCAGCATCGGCGGGCTCACGATCTACGGGCCCCGCGACCCGGCCCGGCGCACCTCGCTGGTCGCGTTCAACCTGGCCGGGCGCGATCCGGTCGGGGTCGCCGCGGCGCTGAACCGGGCCGGGATCGAGTCGCGGGCGGGCTGCCACTGCGCCACCCTGGCCCACCACGCCCTCGGACTGACCCCGCCCGCCAGCTGCCGGCTGAGCTTCTACCTCTACAACACCCTGGAGGAGGTGGACCAGGCGGTGGCCGCGGTGGCCGCTGTCGCCCGATAAGTGCCGTACTGCCCGGCCCGCCCGGTCGGCCCGCGGCCGGCCCTGTACGGTGACCACTAAACTGCATACACTTTAGGGGTCACCGCGATGGGAGGTCACCGATGACCGATGGAAACGGCGGGCCCGAGCCCGCGGTCCGGGTCTCGAAGCTCGGCTACGTCCAGTTCACCACCCCCGACGTGGACCGGCTGGTGGACTACTACACCAAGGTGCTGGACTTCCAGCTGGTCCAGCAAGCACCGGCCGAGGCGTTCCTGACCACCGGCTTCGACCACCACAGCGTGGTCATCAGCCGGGGCGACAGCCGGGCCCGGTCGGCGGTCGGCTACGAGATCTGGGGGTCGGTGGCCGACGCCGAGCGCCGCCTGCGCGCGGCCGGCTACGAGGTGGAACGCCGCAGTGACATCGGCCCCGGCACCCCCGAGGTCCTGGTGCTGACCGAGCCGTCG
>DASXJM010000368.1:0-7165 GCA_036497405.1 Streptosporangiaceae bacterium
GCTGGCGGCCGGGGGCCATACCGGTAAGCGGGTCCTGACCATCCCGGCGGACCTGGCTGCGGCCCGGGTCCCGGGGACGGTGCTGGTGACCGGGGGGACCGGGTTGCTGGGTGGTCTGACCGCTACCCATCTGGCCGCCACTGGCAAGGCCGCGCGCTTGCTGCTGGCCTCCCGGTCCGGGCCCGCCGCTCCCGGCGCCGCCGCCCTGGCCGCCCGCATCGCCGGCCACGGTGCGACCGCGACCGTCGTTGCCGGTGACCTCAGCAGTCGGCCGGTCCTGACCGCCCTGCTGCGGGCCATCCCCGAATCTGCTCCGCTGACCGGGGTCATCCACACCGCCGCGGTCATTGATGACGGGCTGACCGAATCGCTGACCCCGGTCCGGGTCGAGCCGGTGATGCGGGCCAAGGCGGGGACGGCCTGGCTGCTGCACGAGCTGACCCGGGACCTGGATCTGGACCTGTTCGTGCTGTTCTCCTCGGCGGCGGCGGTGTTCGGCGGCGCGGGCCAGGGCAGCTACGTGGCGGCCAATACGTTCTGTGACGGGCTGGCGGTTCACCGGCAGGCCGCGGGGCTGGCCGGGCAGTCTCTGGCCTGGGGGACCTGGCAGGCCCAGGCCGGGATCGGCCGGAACCTGTCGGCGGGTGACCTGGCCCGGATCAGCCGGGCCGGGATCGGTGACCTGTCGGAACACGACGGCCTGGTGCTGCTCGACGCGGCGCTGGCCACGGGCCTGCCGGGGATCGTTCCAGCCCGGCTGGATCTGGCCGGGGCGCGGGCGGCCGCGGCGCGAGGCGAAGCGGTCCCGCCGGTCCTGAGGCTGCTGGCCGGCCCCCCGGCTGGCCCGGTGCGCCGCGCCGCGGGCGGGGCGGGGAGCGGGCCGGGCCTGGCCGGGCAGCTCGCCGGGCTGGCTCCCGGCGAGCAGCACCGGGTACTGGTGGACCTGGTGAGCCGGCACGCGGCCGCGGTGCTGGGACACGCCTCCGCGGCGGCGATCGAGGCGTCCCGCCCCTTCAGCGAGCTGGGTTTCGACTCACTGACCGCGGTGGAACTGCGGAACCGGCTGGCTACCGCCGCGGGCGTGCGGCTGCCGTCGACCGTGGTCTTCGACCACCCCACCGCCCAGGCCCTGGCCCGCCACCTGCACGGCGAGCTTCTCGGCCAGCACCCCGCCGACCTGACCGCTCCCGCCCTCCGCAGCACCACCGAACCGGTCGCGATCATCGCGATGAGCTGCCGTTTCCCCGGCGATGTCCGGACCCCCGAAGACCTCTGGCGCCTCCTGTCCGGCGGCCACGACGCCATCACCACCCTGCCCGCCAACCGCGGCTGGGACGTCGCCAGCCTCTCCGAGCGCAGCGACCCATCGGTGGACCCGGACTCCTGGAAAGGTGGATTTGTCGACTCCGCGGACGAGTTCGATGCCGCGTTTTTCGGGATCAGCCCGCGGGAGGCGCTGGCCATGGACCCGCAGCAGCGGCTGCTGCTGGAGGTGTCCTGGGAGGCGATCGAACGGGCCGGCATCGACCCCCACGCCTTGCGCGGCACTGCGACCGGCGTCTTCGCCGGCGCGGCGTCACAAGGCTACGGGGCCGGGATGCCGGGCCTCGAAGGGCACCTGCTGACCGGGACCGCCGCGAGCGTTATTTCGGGCCGGATCTCCTACTCGCTCGGGCTGGAAGGCCCCGCGGTGACGGTCGATACGGCCTGTTCGTCGTCGCTGGTGGCGTTGCATCTGGCCGCGCAGGCCCTCCGAGCCGGGGAATGCTCGCTGGCCCTGGCCGGGGGCGTGGCGATCATGGCCACCCCAGCCGGGTTCGCCGGTTTCTCCCAGCAGGGCGGCCTGGCCGCCGACGGGCGGTGCAAGGCGTTCTCGGCGGCTGCCGACGGAATGAGTCTCGGCGAAGGGGCCGGCCTGGTCGTGCTCGAGCGGCTGTCCGACGCCCAGCGTGGCGGGCACGAGGTCCTGGCGGTGCTGCGGGGCAGCGCGGTGAACCAGGATGGCGCCTCCAACGGCCTGACCGCGCCGAACGGGCCGTCCCAGCAGCGGGTCATCCGCCAGGCCCTGGCCAGCGCCGGGCTACGCCCGGATCAGGTCGACGCGGTGGAAGCGCACGGGACCGGAACCACGCTGGGTGATCCCATCGAAGCCCAGGCCCTGATCGCCACCTACGGGCAGGACCGGCCAAAGGACCGGCCGCTGTGGATCGGCTCCGTGAAGTCCAACATCGGCCATACGCAGGCGGCGGCGGGGATCGCCGGGGTGATGAAAACGGTCCTGGCCATGCGGCACCAGACGCTGCCGGCCACGCTGCATGCGGACGAACCGTCAGCGCACGTCGACTGGTCGGCGGAGGCCGTGTCGGTACTGGCCGAGCCGGTGCCGTGGGTCACCGGGGACCACCCGCGCCGGGCAGGCGTCTCATCCTTTGGTATCAGCGGCACGAACGTGCACGTCATCCTCGAAGAGGCGCCCGGGGGCGGCACCGCGCCGTCCCGTGCTGCGGGTGCCGGTGACACCGCGGCCGCGGTGCTGGCCCCGGGTACCCGGGCGTGGCTGGTGTCGGCCCGGACCGCGCCGGGGCTGGCCGGGCAGGCCGGGCGCCTCAGCGATCACCTGGCCGCCCGCCCGGAGCTGGCCCCGGCCGATGTGGGCTGGTCGCTGGCGGTGACCCGGTCAGCGTTCGAGCACCGGGCGGTGATCACCGGGGCTGGCCGGGATGATCTGCTGGCCGGCCTGGCCGCGCTGGCGCAGGAGCAGCCGGCCGGCAACGTGGTGACGGGAACGGTCCCGGCGGCGGGCCCGGGCCGGGTGGTGTTCGTGTTCCCCGGTCAGGGCAGTCAGTGGACCGGGATGGGCCGGGAGCTGGCTGAGGTGTCACCGATGTTCGCGGCCCGTTTGGCCGAGTGCGGGCAGGCGCTGGCCCCGTTCGTGGACTGGTCCCTGGAGGAGGTCCTGGCCGGGGCCCCGGGCACGCCGGGGCTGGAGTCCGCTGCGGTGGTGCAGCCGGTGTTGTGGGCGATCATGGTGTCGCTGGCCGCGGTGTGGCAGGCGGCCGGGGTGAGCCCCGATGCCGTCGTGGGTCATTCGCAGGGCGAGATCGCGGCGGCGTGTGTGGCCGGGATCTTGTCGCTGCAGGACGCGGCCAAGGTGGTGGCGCTGCGGAGCCAGGCCCTGGGGGTCCTGGCTGGGCAGGGCGGGATGCTGTCGGTCGCCGAGCCCGCCGCCGTGGTGCAGGGCCGGATCGCCCCCTTCGGTGAGCGGGTGTCGGTGGCGGCGGTCAACGGCCCGGCCGCCACGGTGGTCGCCGGCGAACCCGGGGCGCTGGCCGACCTGGCGGCCCAGTGTGAGGCGGCCGGGGTGCGGACCCGGAACATCGCGGTGGACTACGCCTCGCACAGTCCGCAGGTCGGGCAACTCCGGGAGCAGATCCTGGAGGTCCTGGCCGGGGTGGCCCCCCAGCCCGCGCGGATCCCGATGGTGTCGGCGATGACCGGCCTGCTGCTGGACGGCCCGGAGCTGGACGCCCGGTACTGGTACGACAGCCTGCGCGCCCCGGTCCAGTTCGCGCAGGCCGTCGCCGCGCTGGCCGGGGACGGTCCCCGGGCCTTCATCGAAGTGTCCCCCCACCCGGTCCTGGCCACGGCGATCGCCGGCACCGTCGAGGAGCTCTCAGTTCCGGCATCGGTGACCGGGACGCTGCGCCGTGACGACGGCGGGCCGGGCCGTCTGCTGACGTCCCTGGGGGAGGCCCACGTGCACGGCGTCGCCGTCGACTGGGCGTCGGTCCTGCCCGCCGGGCAGCGCGTGGAGCTGCCCACCTATGCGTTCCAGCCTCAGCGGTACTGGCCACAGGCCCCGCCGGATCCGGTTGCGGGCGGCCGGGACGGCGCGCAGCCGGCCGCCGAGGCCCGGTTCTGGGCGGCGGTCGAAGGCGGCAACCTGCCGGCCCTCGCGGAGGCGCTGTCCGTCGATGACCAGCAGCTCGGCCGAGTGCTGCCCGCGCTGGCTGCCTGGCGTCGGCGCGAACGGGACCGGTCCGTCACCGAAGGCTGGCGGTACGGGGTCTCGTGGACCCCGATCGCCGGCCCGGCAGCCACCTCGCTGGCCGGGACCTGGCTGGTCGTCACGCCCGCCGGCCAGGAAGACGCCGCCGGCGTGGCCGGCTGGTGCGCGCGGGCTCTGTCCAGCCATGGCGGGCAGGTCATCCTGCTCAGCGTGGCCACCGCCCAGCCCGATCGGCGGGCCCTGGCCGAGCAGATCGGTGCTGCGCTCCGAACCGGAACGGGCGAATCCGGGTCAGCCCGGCCGGACGCGGCGCCCGGGCCGCTGCGGGCGGTCGTGTCGCTGCTCGGGCTGGCTGACCCGCTGCTGACCGCGCAGCCGGTGGTCAGCGAAGGGCTGGCCGCGACGCTGGCCCTGCTCCAGGCGCTGGGTGACGCGGCCGCGGACGCTCCGCTGTGGGTACTTACCCGCGGCGCGGTGTCCACGGGCGGCGACGACCCGGTGCTCAGCCCGCGGCAAGCGCAGATCTGGGGCCTGGGCCGGGTAGCGGGCCAGGAGCACCCGGACCGCTGGGGCGGCCTGATCGATCTGCCCGCCACCACCGACGACCGAGCCACGGGCCGGCTGTGCGCCGCGCTCGCCGGGTGCGGGGAAGACCAGATCGCCATCCGCTCCCCGGCCATGACGGGCCGCCGCCTCGTCCGTGCCCCCCGGCCCCGCACCAGTACGGCCTGGGCGGCCCGGGGCGCCGCCCTGGTGACGGGCGGAACCGGTGCGATCGGCCCGCACCTGACCCGGTGGCTGGCCCGCGCCGGCGCTTCCCACGTGGTGCTGACCAGCCGGTCCGGGCCGGCCGCGGCCGGTGCGGCCCGGCTGGCGGCGGCCATTGCCGCCGAGGGGGCCGACGTGAGTGTGATCGCGTGCGACGCCGGTGACCGCCCGGCCCTGTCCGCGCTGCTGACCTGGATCAACGCGGGCCCGGCGCCACTGACCGCCGTGCTGCACGCGGCGGTCACCATCGAGCTCGCGCCGCTCGACGCCACCGACGTGGACGGGCTGTCCCGGGGCCTAGGCGCCAAGGTCGCCGGAGCGGTACTGCTGGACGAGCTCACCGCCGGGCTGGACCTGGACGCGTTCGTGCTGTTCTCCTCGATCGCCGGGGTCTGGGGCAGCAGCTATCACGGTCCCTACGCGGCGGCCAACGCCCACCTGGACGCGCTCGCGGCTCAGCGCCGGGCCCGGGGCCTGCCCGCCACGTCCGTGGCCTGGGGAGTCTGGGACACCGGAGGCGATCTCGGCCAGGGAATCGTGCCGGACAGCGTGAGCCCGGCGAACCTCCGGCGGCAGGGGCTGACGTTCCTCGACCCGGCCCGGGCGCTCACCGCCCTCGGCCAGGTTCTTGCCGCCGGCGAGACGTTCGTGGCCATCGCCGACGTGGACTGGGCCCGGTTCGCGCCGGTCTACACGGCCGCGCGCTCCTGGCCTCTGCTGGACGGCCTTCCCGAAGCGAAGGCACCGGCTCCGCCGTCCGGGACGGGGGACGGGGACGGCGAGCCGGCGCTGACCCGGACGCTGGCCGGCCAGCCGGCCCCGGAGCGGCAGCGGATCGTGCTCGGCCTGATCCGCGCCCACGCGGGTGCCGTACTGGGCCATGCCGACGCCGAGGCCATCGACCCGGAACGGGCCTTCCGGGACATGGGCTTCGACTCACTGACCGCGGTGGAACTGCGGGACCGGCTCAACAACGAGACCGGGCTGCGGCTCCCGTCCACCGTGGTGTTCGACTACCCGAGTCCCGCCGCGCTGGCCCAGCGGGTGGTCAGCCAGGTGCTGGGCACCGCCGACGTGGATGCCTCGGCGCCGGCGAGGGCCACGCCGGCCGATGAGCCGGTGGCCATCGTGGCGATGGGCTGCCGCTTCCCCGGCGCGGTCCGGGACCCGGAAGGCCTGTGGAAACTGCTGGCCGCGGGCGGTGACGCGGTGTCCGGATTCCCCGCCGACCGTGGCTGGCCACTGCCCGGCCTTTACGACCCGGACCCGGAGCACGCGGGAACCTCCTACACGCGCGAGGGCGGCTTCGTCGGCGCCGCGAGCGAATTCGATCCGGGGTTCTTCGGGATCAGCCCGCGGGAGGCGCTGGCCATGGACCCGCAGCAGCGGCTGCTGCTGGAGGTGTCGTGGGAGGCCGTCGAACGGGCCGGCATCGACCCTCAAACGCTGCGCGGGGCCCCGGTGGGCGTGTTCGCCGGCGCCTCCTCGTCGGGATACGGGGCCGGAGTGGACCAGACCGAAGGTCACCTGCTGACCGGCAACGCGGGCAGCGTCGTTTCCGGCCGGGTCTCCTACACCCTCGGCCTCGAGGGCCCCGCGGTCACCCTCGACACGGCCTGTTCTTCCTCCCTGGTGGCCCTGCATCTGGCCTGCCAGGCGCTGCGGGCCGGGGAATGTTCGCTGGCCCTGGCCGGCGGAGTGGCCGTCATGGCCGAACCGGGGGAGTTCATCGGCTTCTCCCGGCAACGGGCCCTGGCCGCCGACGGGCGGTGCAAGGCGTTCTCGGCCGCGGCCGACGGCATGGGACTGGCTGAAGGCGCCGGGATGATCCTCCTCGAGCGGCTGTCGGACGCGGTCCGGAACGGGCATCCGGTGCTGGCTGTGGTGCGGGGCAGTGCGGTGAACCAGGATGGGGCGTCCAACGGGCTGACCGCGCCGAATGGGCCGTCTCAGCAGCGGGTGATCCGGGCCGCGCTGGCCAGTGCGGGGTTGTCGGCCGGTGAGGTCGACGCGGTGGAGGCGCACGGGACCGGGACGACGCTGGGAGACCCGATCGAGGCGCAGGCGCTGCTGGCCACCTATGGTCAGGGCCGGCCGGAGGACCAGCCGTTGTGGCTGGGGTCGGTCAAGTCGAACATCGGGCACGCCCAGGCGGCGGCCGGGGTGGCCGGGCTGATGAAGATGGTGCTGGCGTTGCAGCATGGGCTGTTGCCGGCCACGTTGCATGTGGATGAGCCGTCCCCGCATGTGGACTGGTCGGCGGGAGCGGTCCGGCTGCTGGCCGAAGCGGTTCCGTGGGCGGCTGGTGAAGGGCGCCCGCGCCGGGCCGGCGTCTCCGCGTTCGGGATCAGCGGGACCAATGCCCACGCGATCATCGAAGAAGCACCG
>DASXJM010000369.1:0-4213 GCA_036497405.1 Streptosporangiaceae bacterium
ACGAGTCCCAGCGCCGCCGGCTGCGCGAGAACCGCCGCCGCCGCAGCCTGGGCAACTGACCGGCCGGCCCGGGCCCGGCGACCCGCCGGGCCCGGCTTAATCGCGCCGGATCGCGCCGGATCGCGCCGAGTTCGCGCCGAGTTCGCGCCCAGCGGAATCCATGCCGCTTTCGTGGGCAGTGACATCGATAGACGTCACTGCCCGGATCTCAGAGCGAAAGCAGCCATCATGCCCGTCCGCCGCCTCAACCACGCCGTCCTCTACGTCCGCGATCTGGCCCGGACGGTCGGCTTCTACCGCGAAGCGCTCGGCTTCGAGGTGAGCGCCGACGTACCGGGCCGGGCCGCCTTCCTGCGCGCGCCAGGCTCGGCCAACGACCACGACCTCGGCCTGTTCCAGCTGGCGCCCGAGGCCGACGTCCCGGCCGCCGACCCCGGCACCCGGGCCGGCCTGTACCACTTGGCCTGGGAGGTGGGCACGCTGGCCGAGCTGGCCGACATCCGGGCCCGGCTGACCACGGCCGGGGCGCTGGTCGGGTCGAGTGACCACCGGGTTTCCAAATCGCTCTACGCCAGGGACCCCAGCGGCGTGGAGTTCGAGGTCATGTGGCGCGTCCCCGCCGAGAACTGGGAAGCCGAGCTGGGCTCCGGCGACATGATCGCCCCGCTCGACCTGGACGCCGAGCTGGCCCGCTGGGGCGACCGCCCCACCGGCTCCGCCGCCGGCTCCGCCACCTGACCCGCCCGGCAGGCCCCCGCCCGCCCCGGCCGAGGCCCCAGCCCCAACGGCCCCACGGGCCCCACGGACCCCACAGGCCCCACGCACTCCGTCAGCCCCATGAGTCCCAATAGCCCCACCCAGGGTTCCGGAACACTTTTTCGCACATGCTGCAAAAAAGTGTTCCCGGATCCCGGGCCCGGACGGACCCGCGGACGGACCCCCGGACCGGACGGATCCAGGCCCGGACGGACCCCCGGGCCGGATCCCAGGCCCGGCCCCCGGAGCCCCGCCCTCCCCCCAGGCCGCCGCTAGCTCAGAACCCCCGGGTACAGCAGGGCCAGCTGGTGCGGGTACCCAGCGATCAGCCGCAGCTCGTCGTCGGTGAGCGGCCGCCCGGTCGCCGAAGCACACAGCTGCACCAGCTGAAACACCAGTTCTTCATCGCCCCCGGGGACCTCGAGGCCGAGCCCGCCCAGCACGTGCCGGAACCCGGCCGTGCCCCCGTACTCCCCGGTCAGCACGACCCGGCCCGCGCGCCGGAACCAGTCGTCCGGGAACGGCCCCAGGGTGTCGTCGTCGTAGAGCTCGTAGTTGTTCCGGTCCTTGAGCGCCCCGTCGGCATGGATCCCGGACTCGTGCGCGAACGCGTTCAGGCCCACCCCGGGCTGGTTCGGGGGCAGCGGCTGGCCGAACGCATAGCTGGCCCACAGGGCGAACCGCCGGGCCCACGACAGGTCGAGGCCGTCACCGAGGCCGGCCCGCCCGGCCACCCCGAACGCGTGCTGGAAGGCCAGCACGCATGACAGCAGGTCGGCGTTGCCGGCGCGCTCGCCGATGCCGTTCACGCAGGTGTTGACCCAGGCGTCCTGGCCCGCGTCGAGATCGCCGAGGGCGCCCGACACCGAGTTGGCCACGGCCAGGCCGAGGTCGTTGTGGCAGTGGGTTTCGATCGGAAGCTGTACGGCGGCGGCCAGTTTGGCGAACCGCTCCCGGATCCGTTCCGGGCTGTCGCCGCCGATGGTGTCGCAGTAGCGGATGCGGCTGGCTCCGGTGTCCCGGGCCGCCTGCGCGAACTCGAGCAGGAACCCGTCGTCGGTGCGCGACCCGTCCTCGGCGTTGACCCCCACGGTCTGGGCGCCGCCGTCGCGGGCGGTGGCCACGGCCGCGGTCATCTCGCCGATGATGGCCGACCGGTCCAGCCGGCCGCGGAACTTGTGCGCGATCATCTGGTCCGAGGTCGAGATGGACAGGTTGTAGTGCTTCAGGCCGAGCGGCACGGCTCCGGCGACGTCCGCGCTGACCGCCCGGCACCAGCCCGACAGCCGCAGGCCGCCGAACGCCCCGGCCTCGGCCAGGGCCACGTTGGCCCGGACGTAGGGGACCTCGTGGAACAGGGACGGGAACCCGATCTCGGACTGGGCGACCCCCAGCTGCCCCAGATAGAAGTTGACCATCGTCTTGCCGAACTTGGACAGCCCGGTGCGCGCGGTCTGCACGCCGTCCCGGTTGGTCACGTCCAGGAAATGAACGACTGGCACGAACACCCTCCTCCTCAGACGTTGCTTCCTCCCATCGTTGACTCCAATCCGAAAAGTGATCAATATTGATTTAAGTCAACATTCAATATTGAAGGTAGCGGCGCGGCCCTCACCGATCAGCCCTGGCTCTCCGGCTCACCCCGCTTCCGCCCACCCCGCGCCCCGGAGGTCCGCCCATGGCCGATCAGCTCACCGCGGCCGAGGCCGCCCACCGTCTCGGCGTCAAGCCGGCCACCCTCTACGCCTACGTGAGCCGCGGCGTCCTCACCCGCCGCCAGGACCCGGCCGGCCGCACCAGCCGCTATGACGCCCAGGAAATCGAGGACCTGGCCCGGCGTGGCCGTCCCCGCCGGCCGGCCCACGCCGCCGACATCGTGGTCGAGTCGGCCCTGACCGAGATCGACGGGGCCCAGTTCCGGTACCGGGGCCGGGACGTTTCCGGCCTGGCCACCTCGCGGTCGCTGGAGGAGGTGGCCGAGTTCCTGTGGACGGGGGAGTTCCCCGGCCACCCCGAGCCCTGGCGGGCCCGGCCCGAGGCCCTGGCCGTCGGCCGGGCCGCCCAGGCGGCTCTGCCCGCCGGGGTCCTGCCGCTGGAACGGCTGCAGGTCATCGTGCCCGCCATGGCCGCCACCGACCCGCTCCGCCTGCAACTCGACCCGCCCGCGGTCCGGGCTGCCGCCCGCGGCCTGATCACCGGCCTGGTCGACTGCCTGCCCGCCCCGGACCCATCGGCACGACCACCACTCGCGTCACTCCAGCCTCACAACGACATCGTGGCCCCGATCGCCAGCCGGCTGTGGTCCCGCCTCACCAGCCGCCGGCCTACCCCGGGCCTGCTGGCCGCCCTGAACGCCGCGCTGGTGCTGCTGGCCGACCACGAGCTGGCCGCCTCGACCCTGGCCGCCCGGGTCGCAGCCAGCGTGCGGGCCGACCCCTACGCGGTGGTGGCCACCGGGCTGGGCGCGGTCAGCGGCGCCCTGCACGGCGGGGCCTCACTGGGCGCGGAGAACCTGCTGACCGCGGCGGCCACCCCGGCCGGCGTGCCCGCGGTCATCCGCGACCTGCTCCGCCGGGGCGAGCGGGTGCCGGGCTTCGGCCACTTCGTCTACCGCGGCGGCGACCCGCGGGCGGCCCAGCTGCTGGGGCTGATCGCGGCGGCCGCGCCCCGCTCGCGCGTGCTGGCCGTGGCCGACGCGGTCCGGGCCGAGGTCGGCGGGCGGGGGCTGCCCGGGCCCAACATCGACTTCGCCCTGGCCGTGCTGTCCCGGGTGGCGGGCATGATGGACGGGGCCGGCGAAGCCATCTTCGCGGTGGCCCGCACCGCGGGCTGGACCGCCCACGCCATGGAGGAGTATGTCCGGGCCACCCCGCTGCGCCCGCGCGCGGTCTACGTGGGCCCGGCTCCGCCCGACCCCGGCGGTCAGGGCAGCTGAGGCCGCTCGTCCGGCCGGCTCATGGTCTCGATCGTGCCCTTGTAGCCCACCCCGCGGATGTGCAGCACCGGGGCGTCCGGGGCCAGCGGCAGGCCACCGGCGGGATCGCCGCCGTCCTGGTTGATCCCGAATCCGGTCATCTCCACCCGCACCCCCGGCGGCACCAGCAGGGTGATCCGTGACTTGTAGGCCACGGCCACGATCGTGGTTACCGGGCTCTGCAGCTCGGCCACCCGCAGGTCGAGCAGGCCGCTGCCCTTGTAGACCACGGTGGTGTAGCGCTCGGGCACCCGCCAGCGCCCGGCCCGGCGCACGGTCCCCTTGTAGGCCACGGCCAGCCGCCCCGGCTGGACCGAGCTGACGGGTGCCGGCCGCGGGGTCCCGCCCTCCGCCACCGCGGGCAGGTCGGTGAGCAGCACGTCCAGCTCGGCGTGGGTCCTGGCCGTCAGCGCCTGCCGCATCCGCTGGTCGAACTCGTCGTCGTCCAGCCGCCCCTCCGCGAACGCGTCCTGCAGCTTCCCC
>DASXJM010000370.1:0-2550 GCA_036497405.1 Streptosporangiaceae bacterium
CGGGCCATGCTGGCCCGCGGGGTGACCTCGGGCGAGCTGGCCGGCCACCTGGACCTGGACCGGGCCCTGGACGCGCTGCTGGGCCCGCTGTTCTACCGGGCCCTGCTGACCGGCGGCCCGATCGCCCCCGCCGTCACCGACCAGCTGGTCGACGACGTTCTGGGTGCTGCCGCGGCACGACCGCGGTAACGGACCCGGGGCGCCGGTTGAAGGTGGCGGGCCCGGGTAGCGACCTTCGATCAATATTTATTCGAAGGTCTTCTCCGCCGGGACCCGATCCGGCGTGGGCCATCAGCAGTGGGAGTCCAGATCATGAAGTTCACGCGGCCCGAGGACGATCTGGCCGGCGAGGTGGCCGTAGTGACCGGGGCGTCCCGGGGGCTGGGGCTGCTGCTGGCCACCGAGCTGGCCCGGCGCGGCGCCCGGCTGCTGATCTGTGCGCGGGAGCAGGGCGAGCTGGACCGGGCCGCGGACCGGCTGCGCGAGCTGGGGGCCGAGGTCGCCGCCGTGACCGGTGATGTCACCGATGCGGACTTCGCGCCGCAACTGGTGGACGCGGCCCGCGACCGGTACGGGCGGCTGGACATCGTGATCAGCAACGCCGGCATCATCAAGGTCGGCCCGGTGCAGTCGACCACGGCCGCCGACTACGAGGCCGCCGTGGCCACCATGGCGCTGGCCCCGGTCCGGCTGGCCCTGGCCGCGCTGCCGGTCATGCAGGCCCAGGGTCACGGCCGGATCGTCACCATCACCTCGCTCGGGGGCAAGCTGGGCGTACCGCACATGCTTCCCTACAGCACGGCCAAGTTCGCCGCGGTCGGGTTCTCCGAGGGTCTGCGGGCCGAGCTCGGGCGCGGCCCGGTCACCGTGACCACCGTGGTGCCGGGGCTCATGCGCACCGGCTCGCACGAGAACGCCGAGTTCGCGGGCAAGCGGGACGAAGAGTTCACCTGGTTCGGCCTCGGAGCCAGCCTGCCCGTGCTCTCGATGGACGCCGAGCGGGCTGCCCGGCAGATCGTGGCCGGCGTGGCCCAGCGGCGGTCGGAGATCTTCCTCACCCCGGCGGGCCAGATCGTGAGCCGGGTGGCTCAGGTGGTGCCGGAACTGACCACGACCGTGCTGCACGCGGTCCAGAACCTGGCCCTGCCCGATCCCGACGGCGAGGCGGCCGGGGTCCGGGGGCGGCGGCTGCGGGGGACGCTGCCCGCGCCGGTGCTCGGGCCCCTGACCTCGCTGGGCCGGGCTGCGGCGGCCCGGTTCAACCAGGTCAGCCGCGAGCCCGGGCCCGACGAGGGGTAGGGCTACCGAGCTTCGGGCTGGAGGACGACCTTGAGGCAGCCTTCGGCCTTGTCGCGGAAGATCTCGTAGCCGCGCGGGGCCTCGGCCAGCGGCAGGTGGTGGGTGGCGAAGCCGCGCAGCCCGAGCGGGTCGCTCTCGTCGCTGACCATGGGCATGAGGTCGTCGATCCAGCGCTTGACGTGCGCCTGGCCCATGCGGAGTTGGGCACCCCGGTCGAAGATCTCCATCATCGGCATCGGGTCGACCTCGCCGCCGTACACGCCGCTGATCGAGACCGTGCCGCCGCGCCGGACCGCCTTGACCGCGGTGTGCAGGACGTCCAGCCGGTCCAGGGCCGCCTTGTCGGTCAGCTTGCTGGCGGCCGCGTCGGGCAGCAGGCCGGTGGCCTTCTGGGCCAGCTCGGTGAACCGGGTCGACCGGGGCTCGTCGTGGCCGTGGGCCTCCATGCCGACCGCGTCGATCACCGCGTCCGGCCCGCGCCCGTCGACCCGCTCGATCAAGGTGGCCGAGGTGTCGTCGAGGGCTTCCGGGTCCAGGGTCTCGACCCCGAACCGGGCCGCCGCCGTGCGGCGTTCCGGCACCGGGTCCACCCCGATGACCCGGGGCACGCCCAGCTGACGGGCGATCCGGACCGCCATCTGCCCGACCGGGCCCAGCCCGAGCACGGCCAGCGTGCCGCCCTCGGGCACGTCGGCGTAGGCCACGGCCTGGTAGGCGGTGGGCAGGATGTCGGACAGGTACAGGTACTGCTCGTCGGGGACGCCGTCCGGCACCTTGATCGGCCCGAACTGGGCCTGCGGTACCCGCAGGTACTCGGCCTGGCCGCCGGGGACCGACCCGTACAGCGACGTGTAGCCGAACAGGGCCGCGCCCTTGCCCTGGGCCCGGACCTGGGTCGTCTCGCACTGGGCGAACAGGCCGCGGTCACACATCCAGCAGTGGCCGCAGGAGATGTTGAACGGGACCACCACCCGGTCCCCCGGCCGCAGGTGGGTGATGTCGCCGCCGACCTCCTCGACGATGCCCATGGTTTCGTGGCCGAGCACGTCGCCCGGCTTGAGGAACGGCCCCAGCACCCCGTACAGGTGCAGGTCCGATCCGCAGATGGCGGTCGAGGTGACCCGGATGACGATGTCGTTCGGCTCCTGGATCACCGGGTCCGGTACGTCGGTGACCTCGACCTTTTCGGTGCCCTGCCAGGTAAGTGCGCGCATGCGCTCCCGCTACCCGGGGCGGCGCGGTGAAACCGGG
>DASXJM010000371.1:0-4733 GCA_036497405.1 Streptosporangiaceae bacterium
TCGACCTCCTGCCAGACGCGGCCGAGCGCGATGCCGAAGACGCCCTGGCCGCCCGCCAGCAGGTCGACCACTTCGTCGGGGGACGTGCACTCGTAGACGCTGACGCCGTCGCTCATCAAGGTGACCTGGGCCAGGTCGCTGGTGCCGCGGTCGCGCAGGTGGTGCACGGCGGCGCGGATCTGCTGCAGCGAGATGCCAGTGTCGAGCAGGCGCTTGACCACCTTCAGGACCAGGATGTCGCGGAAGCTGTACAGGCGCTGGGAGCCGGAGCCGTGGGCCCCGCGGACGCTCGGCTCGACCAGGCCGGTGCGGGCCCAGTAGTCGAGCTGCCGGTAGGTGATGCCGGCCGCGTTGCAGGCCGTGGGCCCACGGTAGCCAACCTCGCCCTGGTCGCCGTCAGCGCCCAGCGCCGCGGCTACCTCCCGGGTCTCTGCACCAGCGTCAAACAGTGTGCCCTGCTCCTCAGCGTGAGGGACTCCCGCCCGGTTCCGACCGGCCGGTCTGTCATCGCCCCTGGTTCCGGACACGCCCACCTCCATCGCGAGCGACCACCCTGGGTACTCGTCTCGAACCGTAAGCCTGCCCTGCTCATGGCGTCAACGATCCCGCACGGCGCGTCGCGACATTCCGTTTAAGTCAGGCAAACCAGCTCGGGACCACACGTCCCGCCCCGACCTGACTACCCCCGCTACCAGGGATAACAGTGTCCCGGAACCTCACGCCGTAAACGTTCAGGCAACGGTCAGGTGGCGCGGCCGAAGTCCTCCGGGGAGATCGTGTCCAGAAACTCCCGGAACTTCTCGACCTCGTCTTCCTGCTCATCAGGAATGGCCACGCCCGCTTCGTCCAGGATCTCCTCGGCGGCGAAGATCGACGCGCCCGTCCGCAGCGCCAGCGCGATCGAGTCCGAAGGCCGCGCACTGACCTCGGCCCCGTTGGAGAAGACCAGGTCGGCGTAGAAAATGCCGTCCCGCAGGGCGGTGATGTTCACCGTTTTCAGCTGTACGTTCAGCACGTCGAGCACGTCACGAAACAGGTCGTGGGTCAGCGGCCGCGGCGAGACCATGCCCTGCTGAGCAAAGGCGATCGCGGTGGCTTCGACAGCACCGATCCAGATGGGCAAGTACCGGTCACCCTGTGTCTCCTTCAGCAAGACGATAGGGCTGTTGGAAGGCATCTCGACTCGGACGCCGACGACCTCCATCTGCCGCACTACAGCTCCATCCTCACGCGCTGTTGGCACACCATCGCTGGCCGGCCACTCCCTTTGTCAAGGTACACCCGCTATCAGCTGGACGCGGAGCGCAGCCCTCCCCCAACGTCGTCTACCCGGGACGCCGTCGCCGAAGCAGGCGGGACGATGACGCCACCGGCCAGACCGGCCTCGCCGAGCCCGGATTCGACCAGCGCCGCCTGCAGCCACAGGCTCAGCGCGGCGATCTGCCAGGCGTCCTGAGCGGCCGCGGCCCGGGCCCCAGCGCCCCGCTGGCGCAGCTGCGGGCCGACCAGCTGCTCGGCCAGGGAGATGTCCCGCTCAGCGGCGGCCTTGATGCCGCGCAGGTTGCGGGCGCCGACGCCGAACTTGGCCAGGGCCGCGCAGGCCCGGGCCACCTCCAGCGCGTCCGGGCCGTAGTGCCGCCCGGACCGGTGGATCAGGCCGTAGTCCTCGAGCTCGGTCAGGGTGTCGGCGTCGATCCCGGCCGCTTCGAGCAGGTCGGCCTTGGTCATGGCGGTGCTGTCCAGGCCCGGCTTGCGGGCCGCCTCGTCCGCGGCCACCGCGCTGCCGACCGCGCCCGCCAGCGTCTGCCGGGTGTGGCCCGCCCCGTCCAGGGCGTCCAGCCGCTCCTTGATCACCCGCAGCGGCAGGTATTCGTCGCGCTGGGCGGTCAGGATGTACCGGAGCCGCTCCACGTGCGCGGGGGCGAACCGCCGGTACCCCGAGTTGGAGCGGGCAGGCTCGATCAGGCCCTCGGCTTCCAGGAACCGGATCTTGGACGGGCTGACATCGGGGAATTCAGGCCGCAGCCGGGCCAGGACCTCACCAATGCCCAACGACGCGCCCTCTCGCGAGGACGTCATGCGGTGTTTCCCGGTTGTCTCAGAAAAGCGCCGCTCATGCGTAGTCCTGGGCGCCTCCGCCGCGGCGCTGGCCCTGCAACCTCGGGTGCGTCATGAAGATGAGCCGGAACTTGCCGATCTGCACCTCGTCGCCGCTGAACAGCTCGGTCTCCTCGATGCGGTCGCGGTTGACGTAGGTGCCGTTCAGGCTGCCGACGTCCCGGACCGAGAACCGGGTGCCGGACCGGTAGAACTCGGCGTGATGCCGGGACACGGTCACGTCATCCAGGAAGATGTCGCTGTCCGGGTGGCGACCGGCGGTGGTCAGCTCACTGTCGAGCAGGAACCGGCTGCCCGCGTTCGGGCCCCGGTAGACGATCAGCAGCGCGGCATCGACCGGCAGCGCCTCGAGCATGGCCGGGTCGGCCAGCGGCTCCTCGTTGAGGTCGATGTCCAGGGGCGGCTGACCCCGGTCCAGTGAGATGGTCGACGTGGTCTCGCCTGGGCGCTCGGCGGCACCGCGAACCAGCGGCGTGCCGCAGTTCGAGCAGAAGCGTGCGTCTTCCGGATTCGGGCGCCCGCAACGGGTGCAGTAGACGCTGGCCATAGCTCCGCCAGGCCTCCCCTCCATTGGCCAGTCCCACTCGTCCGGGGCCGGCTCCGGGCCCGGCATCTGCGCATGCGGCGCAGAATCGCGGGATGAAGGTTGCCAGGCTACCGGGGCGGACGGCTGACGGTCTATCCGCCACGCGAACAACCGCCGCCAGCCTTTAGGGCGCCACACCGCCGCTCCACCTCCGCCGCACCCACGCCCGGCCGGAACCCGCCGGGCCGGGACTGAATAGTGTGCGTGATTGTCTCACGGCCGACGGACTAAGCGACATGGCGTACCTGATCAGTCCTCCACCATAGCGCGGCTTATGACGGGAGAGGACCAATCGGGACTGTCTGTCCGGCTGGGGTTGTCCGGGGATTTGCCCGGCCGGCGGTCACCTCGTGTTCACTGGCCCGCCGCCTCGACGACGGCGGCCCACTCGTCCAGCAGGGTCTGGGCGATATCGGCGTCGTCGCCCTCGGCCCACAGGTGGGTCACGGCGTCGGCCGGGTCGGGCAGCACCAGCACCCAGCCGCGGTCCGGTTCGACCACCCGCACGCCGTCGGTGGTGTCCACCTCCCGGGTGCCGGCCGCCTCCACCACCGTGCGCATCACGCTGCCCTTGGCCGCCCACGGCGTCGGCATGGACCGGCGCAGCAGGTGGGCCTCGGGGATCCGGGCGTCGATCTGGCTCAGGGTCAGCCGGGTCCGGGCGACCAGGCCGATGATCCGGGCGAAGGCGGCGATGCCGTCCACCGTGCGGGTGAACTCCGGCACCACGAACCCACCCCGGCCGTCGGCGGCGAAGATCACATCCTCGTTCGCGGCCGCCTGGGTCAGCGCGTCCATCGAGGTCGGGGTCCAGTCGACCTCGACCCCGTGGAACCGGCAGACCTGCTCGGCGACCCGGGTCGTGGTCACCGGCAGGGCGACCCGGCCGGTCTTGCGCTCGGCGGCGACCAGGTCGAGCACGACCAGCAGGGCCCGTTCGTCGCTGACCACCTCGCCCTTCTCATCCACGATCCGGATCCGCTCGCCGACCGGGTCGAAGCGCACCCCGAACGATGCCCGCGACGAGGACACCACCTCGGACAGCCGCTGCAGCCCGGCCCGGCGCTGGGCCACCGTCTCGGTGGGGGTCACCTCGTCCAGCCGGTTGTTGATGGTGAGCACGTCGATGCCGATCCGGCCCAGCAGGCTCGGCAGCACCAGCGAGGTGGTGCCGCCCGCGCAGTCGGCCACCACCTTCATGCCGGTCTCCCGCACCGTGTTCATGTTCACGCAGCGCAGCAGCTCCCGGGTGTACCACTCGACTACGCGGGGCGGGTAGGTCAGCTCGGCGATCTCGCCCGGGAACGCGCGCCGGAACTCCTGCCGGGAGAACACCCGCTCCAGCTTGCGCTGGGCGGCCTGGGACAGCTCGGCGCCGCGTTCGTCCAGGAAGATGATGTCGATGGACTGCGGGTCTCCGGGGGTGGTGCGCAGGGCGACCCCGCCGCTGTAGTCGGTGCGTTCGGTCTCGAACCGGGCCACCGGCAGCGGCTGGGCCTCCAGGTCGACCACGTTGATGGCGCTGGCGTTCAGCGCCCCCTGGACCGCGCGCTTGAACGTGCGGGCGGCCCGGGACACGTCCCGGGAGGTGGTGACGGTGGAGCCCTTCTTCAGCGTGGTGGCGTAGGCACTGGCCAGCCGGACGCACAGTTCCGGGGTGACCTCCACGTTGATCAGGCCGGACACCCCGCGCGGCCCGAACAGGGTGCGGCTGCCGCGGGACTCCCAGATCACGCTGTTGTTGACCACCGCGCCGGCCTCGATGGTCTTGAACGGGTAGACCTTGACCGAGGCCGACAGGTAGGCCTCGGGCTCGATCACGCACTCGTCGCCGACCACGGCCGACTCCTCGATCCGGGCCAGCCGCATCACGTCGGTGTTCTTGCCTACCACGCAGCCGCGCAAGGTGGCGCCCTGGCCGACGTAGACGTTGTTGTGGACCACGGCCCGGTGCAGGAACGCGCCCTCCTTGACCACCACGTTGCTGCCGATGACGGTGTACTCGCGGATGTCGGCGCCCGCCTCGATC
>DASXJM010000372.1:0-8815 GCA_036497405.1 Streptosporangiaceae bacterium
ATGTAAAGCCACGTTGCCCGTGAGAGCCTGCCCAATTCCCCCCCTCACCATGGGCCAGCGACGCCGTAGATCAGACCGGACATGGTAAGCCCCAGGTGATACCTAGTTGCAGCACACCCGTGCCTCCTCCCGGACTCAGACCCGCGTGACCGGGCGAGCGGGTCACGCCAGCGTCGCAATCCTGTGGTGAGCGAGGGGTAGCCGCAGGCCGCGGCGCGTCACCGGAAAACCAGCGTAACCCGGCGAGGCACGTCCGCGTAGGCCCAAAGTTTATTGTGCGCAAATAGTTCGCAGCACATCGCCGGGAGTGATCATGGGGGATCAGCCCTGGCCACCGGTGGTGCGACCGGTCTGGCTCAGTTCTGGCTCAGTCGACCACTTCGATCGTGGCCCGGACCTCCTGGATCCGGACCAGGACCTTGGCCCGCAGGTCGACCGGGGCCGGATCGCAGCAGCGCTGACGGATCAGCTTCTTCACCACGTCCTCAAGGCCGTACTCACGCAGGCAGGGCCCGCACTCATCGAGGTGCTGCCGCACCTTTGACCCCTCGATGGCGTCGAGCTCACCGTCCAGGTACGCATAGATGCGGTCCAGCACCTCGGTACACGGGGTTTCGTGCGGCTTCCCGCAGCTCATCGGGCTTCCTCCCCGGGCTCATCATCCGCAGCTCCATTGCTGGCGGACCCAGTTCCGGACCGGACGAGGCCGCGATCGGCGGCGTAGTCCTCCAGCATGTCCCGCAGTTGCCGGCGCCCTCGGTGCAGCCGGGACATCACGGTGCCGATCGGCGTTCCCATGATGTCGGCGATCTCCTTGTACGCGAAACCTTCCACGTCGGCCAGGTAGACCGCGATGCGGAAATCTTCCGGCAGGGCCTGCAGCGCCTGCTTGATGTCGGAGTCGGGCAGCCCTTCGAGCGCTTCGGCCTCGGCGGACTTCAGCCCGCCGGAGGTGTGCGAGGCCGCCCGGGCGAGCTGCCAGTCCTCCACCTCTTCGGCACCGGAGCGCTGCGGCTCGCGCTGCCGCTTCCGGTACGTGTTGATGAAGGTGTTGGTCAGGATGCGGAACAGCCAGGCCTTCAGGTTGGTGCCGGGCTGAAACTGGTGGAAGGACGCGTACGCCTTGGCGAAGGTCTCCTGCACCAGGTCCTCGGCATCGGCCGGGTTACGGGTCATCCGGAGCCCAGCGGAATACAGCTGATCCAGGAACGGCAGGACATCCTGCTCGAACCGTTGGTCACGCTGCTCTAGTGTCTCCGGGACGGGACCCACCTCCTCGGCATCCAGCCGGGCCGAATTGTGAAAACCATATGGCCGGGAGGATACATCGCTGGGAGGTTGGGGCATGCCGCCGAGGTTGGCCGTCTGGCCCAGATGCGATGCCACCGGGGTACCGGAGGCGGCCTGGGCGCCAAGGCTGAGGCCGACGGCATCCGCCGGGCGTTCGCCACATGCAACTGGCATGTGCACTGGAACACAGCGGTTGCCCGCCTCATTCCGGCCCCCTGGTACCGGCGTTAAATCTGGTCTGATCCTGGGGTTGATTCCGGTCCGGGATTCCGGTCGGCATTCCGGTCCGGACGGGGGTGAAGTCGACCGCAGCGGGGAACATACCCTTCGCACCCCATGCGGCAGGAAGAGGTGGCCGCAGCCACGGCAGGAGTCACGGTGAGGCCTACGGCCAGCGCCACGGCCGTTGGCGATCCTGGGTCACTGTCGCCGTACTGGCGCTTTCACCAGGCGGTAGCCGAGGCGCAGCTCGCGTCCTGGCTGCCACGGACCAAGCGCCTGCTGGCCGACATCTCGGGACCGCGAGCGCGCGCGGCCCAGATCGCGGCCACGGCCGGCCACACCGTGCTGCGGGTGGCCGGGCCCCCGCTCCGCCCGGCCAACCACATGGACGGCGTGCCCGCGGGCCTGGTGCCCCCGGTCCTGAACGGTGACGCCCCCGAGCCGCCGCCGTCCCGCAACGGCACCCCGCCCGGCCGGGTCGTCTGGGTGTCCTCCGACCCGGCATCCCTGTCGTTCCTGGCCGACGCGTCGGTGGACGGCGTGATCGCCGAGGACCGGACGCTGTCCATGCAGCTAGCGGCCGAGAACCTGATCGCCGACATCGCCCGGGTGCTCCGCCCGGCCGGTCAGGTACTGGCCTGCGTCGACTCGCTGGTGCTGGGGATGGCCCTGCTGGCCGAGCAGCGGCACTGGGCCGAGCTGACCGACCTGCCGCACGCGGAAGTGGTGCTCGTGCCCTGGCCCGACGGCTCGATCACGCGCTGCTTCGGCGCCGAGCAACTGCGCGAGTTGTTCGAGGAAGCCGGGCTCAGCGTCATGTGGATCCGCCCCCGGACCGTGTTCTCACCCTCCACCGTGGCCCACGTCCTGCGCCGCGACCCCAAGGGCCTGCACCGACTGGTCGAAGCCGAACTGGCCATCCGCCCCGACGAATCGGTCGGCGTCCAGCTGATCGTCTCCGCCCGCAAACGCCGCTCCCGCTGACTCTGGCCCGGCCGTCACCGGGCCTGGCCGCGCGCGCTCCCGCCCGGACCATGTTCGTAATGGGCCATTGCTACCCCTGGAGTGTCAGCAATGGCCCATTACGACCATCGGACGCGGGGTGGTCAGCGGTGGCGGCGGTCGTGTTTGGCTTGGCAGGCGACGCAGCGGGAGGCGTCGGGGCGGGCTTCCAGGCGGCCGTCGGGGACGGGCTTGCGGCAGTCGACGCAGAGACCGTAGGTGCCATCGGTCATCCGGCCCAGGGCGGCCAGGACGTTGCCGCGTTGCTGCTGGGCCGAATGCAGCACGGCCTCGGTCCGGTCGGTCTCGGACAGGTTGGCGCCCGCGTCGGCCGGGTCGAAGTCCAGGGAGTCGGCCCGGCCGTTGCCGGGGGCCTCCCCCTTGAGCACGGCGATCGACCGGTCCAGGCCGTCGAGCATCTCCTGCAGGCGCCTACGCGAGACTACGGTGTCCACGGCAGCATCCGTCTCCTGTCCGCCCGCTCAAGGCCGGGCTGTCATGCGATCCCGGGCTCAACCTCGCAAGTCACGGGAGCAATGAGGTCGGGCCCGTCGTTGCGCACCGAGTTGACGGCGGTCGACACCGGGCGGGTCTCCAGCGCGTCGGCCGTGGCCGGGGCCATCGCGTGCAAGAGGCGGCCGGCGTCGGCGGGGGCCGGATCCAGCCATTCGGTCCAGTGGTCCGGGCTGATCACCATGGGCATCCGGTCGTGCACCCAGCCCACCTCGTCGGTGGCGGTGGTGGTGATGATGGTCGCGGTCCACAGCCAGGCCTGGGGATGGTCCGACGGCAGGCTCTGGTCCCGCCACAGCTCGTACAGGCCGGCGAAGGCCATGCCGGTGCCGTCGGCCCGGTGGATGAAGTACGGCTGCTTGCGGGGCTTGCCGCCATCGGGGCTGGCCAGCGTGCGCCATTCGTAGTAGCCGTCGGCCGGGATCAGGCAGCGGCGCCGGGCAAAGGCGCTGCGGAACGAAGGCTTGGCCGTGACCGTCTCGGCCCGCGCGTTGATCAGGCGGCCCGCGCCGGACAGGTCCTTGGCCCAGGACGGGATCAGGCCCCAGCGCACACTGTGCAGTTCCCGGGCGAGCGGGCCGTCGCGCTGGTCGCGGGGCGGGCGGGTCAGCACCGCGTAGATGCTGTCGGTCGGGGCCACGTTCCAGTCCAGGGCGAGTTCGCTGGTCACCTCGTCGCGCTCCACGCCGAACTCATCGATGAGCGCCTGGCGCTCACGCGCAGAAACGAATCGGCCGCACATGCCCCAAATCCCGATTGGTGAGCCATCACCTGAAGTAGCGGTAATGCGCCATTTCATTACCGGAATGAGGATTGGCCAAACCCCGGAGCCCCGTACGCCAGCCGCTACAGTCACGGTATGCGATGCGATACGGCACGACAGGAGCGGGAGCACTGAGCCCACGCTCCCGCGCCGACCTGGACGAGGACGACATCCGGGTCCGCCCGGGCCGGGGCACCAGGCCGCGGACACGCCGCCGCCCGGCCCACGAGGGCGCGCCGGAAGGCTTCGTGACCAGCATCGACCGGGGCCGGTACGGGTGCCTGACCGACGGCCGGACCATCACCGCCATGAAGGCCCGTGAGCTGGGACGGCGCAGCGTCGCGGTCGGGGACCGGGTCGTGCTGGCCGGCGACGTGTCCGGGGAGCCGGGCACGCTGGCCCGGATCGTGCGCATCCAGCCGCGGACCTCGACGCTGCGGCGGTCGCCCGACGACACCGACCCGATCGAGCGGGTCATCGTGGCCAACGCCGAGCAACTGGTGATCGTGTGCGCGCTGGCCGAACCGCCGCCGCGGCTGCGGTTCGTGGACCGCTGCCTGGTCGCCGCCTACGACGCCGGGATCAGCCCGATGCTGGCCCTGACCAAGGCCGACCTGGCCGCCCCGGATGAGGTGCTGACGGTCTACGCCCCGCTCGGGGTGGCCTACCACGTGACCCGTCCCCCGCTGGACGAAGAACAGATCGGCGGGCTGCGGGCGACCCTGAACGGCCGCATCAGCGTGCTCATCGGGCAGTCCGGAGTGGGCAAGTCCACGCTGGTCAACGCGCTGGTGCCGGACGCCGACCGGGTGACCGGCACGGTCAACCCGGTGACCGGCCGGGGGCGGCACACGTCGTCTTCGGCGGTCGCGCTGCCGCTGCCGGACGGCGGGTGGATCATCGACACCCCGGGCGTGCGCGGCTTCGGCCTGGGGCACGTCACGCCGGAGCGGTTGCTGGCGGCCTTCCCCGACCTGGCCGAGGGAACCGCCGACTGCCCGCCCGGCGACGATCACCTGGGCCCGGACTGCGGGCTGGACGCCTGGGCCGCCGAACACGGGGCCGAGGCCCGGCTGGACTCGCTGCGCCGCCTGCTCAAGAGCCGCGACACCGAGAACGCCTGAGGCTGAAGTGACGCGCGGGGTTGGTGTGGCGCGTGGGGTGTGCGGGGTTGGTGGGAGTCAGGGGTCTGGGTCGGGGTCGAGGTCGACGGTGCCGCCGCTGCGCCAGTAGAGGCCGGCCTGGCGGGACATGAAACCCTCGTCGACCAGGTAGCGGCGCAGGACGGCGTGGTCGTCGCAGAGCTGACGGAGCACGTCGTCGACCACGGCTTCCGGGTAGCGCAGGCCGGGCTCGAAGGCCTGGGCCACGCAGTCCAGCAGCAGCCGGCGCCGGGCCGGGCGGCCGGGCATGGCGATGATCCGGCCATCCCGGACGAACGGCTGGCACTGCTCGTCCAGGTAGAGCCGGGCCGCGACCCGGCCGGCCGCGTCCCCCGCTCGTCCCAGGCTGACTTCGCCCATCTGTCAAGTGTGCCCCCTGCGCCGCGCCGGCGCTCGCCTGGTCACCAGACTCGCCGAAGCGGTAGCGTTCTGGGCGTGCCCCGCTATGACGACGACCTGCGCTTCGCGCACGTTCTCGCCGACGCGGCCGACGACATCACCACCAAGCGCTTCAAGGCGCTGAACCTCGAGGTCGAGACCAAGCCCGATCTGACCCCGGTCACCGATGCCGACCGCGCGGCCGAGGAGTCCCTGCGCAACGTGCTGCGCCGGTCCCGGCCCCGCGACGCCGTGCTGGGCGAGGAGTTCGGCCGGGTCGGGCACGGTCCGCGCTGCTGGGTCATCGACCCGATCGACGGAACCAAGAACTTCATCCGCGGCGTCCCGGTCTGGGCCACGCTGATCGGACTGATGGACGGTGACGAGGTCACCGTGGGGGTGGTGTCCGCGCCCGCGCTGGGCCGGCGCTGGTGGGCGGCGGTGGGCAACGGCGCCTGGACCGGGCGCAGCCTGACCAAGGCCACCCGCTGCACGGTGTCCGGGGTCAGCCAGCTGGGCGACGCCTCGCTGTCCTATTCCAGCCTGGGCGGCTGGGCCGACCGGGACCGGATCGAAGGGTTCCTGGGCCTGACCCAGTCGGTGTGGCGGAGCCGGGCCTACGGCGACTTCTGGTCGCACGTGCTGGTGGCCGAGGGCGCGGTGGACGTGTCGGCCGAGCCCGAAGTCAAGCTGTGGGACATTGCCGCGCTCCAGGTCATCGTGGAGGAAGCGGGCGGCCGGTTCACCGACATCGACGGCGCCCGCACCCCGGACGGCGGCAGCATCGTCTGCACCAACGGGCGGCTGCACGACGAGGTCCTGGCCCGCATCAAAGCCAGCGGCGAAGCCGGGCCGGAAGCACCGTAAGACCGCCCTGAGCTGGTCGAATACCGCATACTGGGCGATCCGTTGACGTCCCGGGTCACCCCTTGTCCCCGGGTCGCTTTTCACTCATGCTGGCACCGGCGAGGCCGAACCACGCACGTGGGCGGCCGCCCGCCAAAGCGGAAAGAGCAGGACGACACACCCCCCTGGGATTACCGCCCGGACGGGCTGGGGATGCCTCCGACGGCAGCTCCGCGGGGGGAGCAGCACGGGGGGAGAAGGCTGGTTGAAGGTTCGATTTGGCGTGCTCACAGTCGCCGCGGCGATGTTGGTCGCGGCGACTTCGCTGTCCGGGGCGGCCGGGGCCGCCGGGGCCGCGACCGGTTCCGGACCCGGTCCGAACACCAGGGTCCAGGTGCCCCAGGGCGTGGCGCAGGGGGCGCTGGCCCGCGGCCACGTGTTCGGGACCACGCCGGCCAGCACACCGGAGACGGTCTCGTTCATTCTCAAGGCCCGCGATCTGGCCGCGCTGCAGGCGCGGGTGCAGGCCGGCCAGGGGCCGCAGCTGTCCGTGGCCCAGTTCGCCGGGCACTACGGGCAGACCGCGGCGACCATCGCCGCCCTGCGCTCGTACCTGGCCGCGTTCGGGATCACGACCACGCCCTACCCGGACGGGCTGGACGTGAGCGCCACCGGCACGGCCGGCCAGTTCGACCAGGCCCTGTCGGTGCAGCAGCACAACTACTCGGTGCCGCCCAGGCCGGGCCCGGGCGGTCAGCCGGGCCTGCCCGCGCAGCAGGTCCACGGGACCACCCAGTCGCCGATGCTGCCCTACCGCCTGGCCCAGCACGTTCTGAGCATTCTGGGGCTGACCAACTACTCCGCCTTCACCGACGACCTGGCCCGGCCGTCGCACCCGCTCCCGGGCCACGCCGACGCGGCTGAGGTCACGCAGGCGGGCGCGGTGCACACCGGGAACCGGACGCCGGCCGACTTCGCCCGCGACTACGGGCTGGACCCGCTGTACCGGCAGGGCGCGACCGGGCGCGACCAGACCATCGGCATCGTGGCGCCGGCCGGCCTGGACGCTGACGTGCCGTACCACTACTGGCAGCAGGTACTGCACCTGCGAGTCCCGGCCCACCGGCTCACCATTGACCAGATCGACGGCGGGGCCGGCGCTCCGTCCGAGCAGGCCGGTTCGGACGAGTCGTACCTCGACGTGGAGCAGGCCGGCGGGGTGGCACCCCAGGCCCGGATCGTGGCCTACGCGGCCCCGAGCACGGACTCCGGCATCGCCGACGCCTTCTTCACCGCCGCCAGCCAGAACCAGGCCGGCTCGGTCTCGTCCAGCTTCCAGGAATCGGAAACCGGACTCATCGACGACGTGGCCACCGGCCAGGAGTCCCCGGCCTACCAGCAGGCCATGGACCAGGCCTACCTGGAGATGGCGGCGCAGGGACAGACCGCGTTCACGTCGGCCGGCGACGCCGGCGCCTACGACGCGACCCGGGACGTGGGCAGCACCAACCTGTCCATCGGCAACCTCAGCGGCAGCCCGTACGTCACCGCGGCCGGCGGGACCACGCTGGCCGGGGCGGCCCAGATCCAGCTGGGCGGCCCGGGCACTCTGACGGCCCACATCCCGGCCCAGCGGACCTGGGGCTGGGACTACCTGTGGCCGCTGCTGCAGCGGGCCTTCCCGGGCCACTCCGAGGCCCAGTTCGCCGAGTCCTTCGTGAAGGGGGGCGGCGGCGGCTTCAGCCAGATCGAGCCGATGCCCGCCTACCAGCGCGGGCTGGGCGCCTTCCGAGCCGTGCCCTACCTGACCCCGTCCGATCCGCAGACCCAGGACGGGCTGACCCTGCCCAGCGGGTGGATCTTCAACGCCCATCCGGCGGTGATCTCCGGCTACGGCGCGGGCCGGGCCACCCCCGACCTGGCGGCCGACGCTGACCCCTACACCGGGTACCTGCTGTACGACCCGCTGGAGTCCCCGGCGCTGTCGGCCGGCAACGGCGGCACCAGCTATGTGGCCCCGCAACTGGCGGGCGCGGCGGCGGTGATCAACCAGGCCGTGGGCGGCCGGACCGGTTTCTGGAACCCGGCCCTGTACCGGTTCGCCCGCGGCCCGCGGTCGCCGTTCCGGCCGCTCGGCACCTCGGGAACGTCCAACGACAACCTCTACTACACCGGCACCCCGGGGCAGATCTTCAACCCCGGGTCCGGTCTGGGGGTGCCGGACCTGGCCGCGCTGGCGGCTGACTTCGGCCGCCGGTGATCAGCCTGCGCTGAACTGGCGGCCGGCCAGGCGAGCGACCGGGGCCCAACACCCGAGGGGCCCCGGTCGCTCCCATCTGAGGGGTCGCCGGCCGAACCCGCCACCCGGGTCCGTGACCTTCAATATCTTGTTATGAATTTGAATGTCGATTACCGGGAGTGAGCAATGGCCTCTGACGCCGACATGCGGGCGCACCTGGAGCGGCTGCCACCGGGTCACCCGTCCTCACCCTGGGACGCGGACGGCCGGCGCCGGCCGCCGCCGCCGTGGCTGGAGGAGCTGGAACTGCCGCTGCCCGGGCACTGGCCCGGCGGGCCGGACCCGGCAATACCAGGTGCCGGCGCTTCAGCCAGCGAAAACTTAGAAAAATGATGCGCG
>DASXJM010000373.1:0-2017 GCA_036497405.1 Streptosporangiaceae bacterium
GGCTGGATCGGAAGCTACCAGGGCTACCTCCAGCGCCTGCTGCCGCTGGTGCCGGTGGTGATCGGGATGTTCGCCGGGGCGCCGCTGCTGGCCCGGGAGTACGCCGACGGCACCTCCCACTTCGCCTGGGTCCAGGGGGCCGGGCGGACCCGGCCGGTGCTGGCCAAGATCCTGCTCATCGGGCTGGCCGTGCTGGTCGCCACGGCGATCATCGGCTGGCTGGTCCAGTGGTCGGCCGTCCCCATCGCGGCCCGGTCGCTCGACTACGACCGCTGGTCCCCGGCCTTGTTCAACAGCTCGCCGCTCACGCTGGCCGCCCTGACCGGGATGTTCTTCGCGTTCGGCCTGCTGGCCGGGGTGGTGATCCGGCGTCCGGTCGCGGCCATGGCGGTGACCGCGCTGGTCGCGATCACGTTCCTGAACGGCGCCTACAACCGGCTGCACTACTGGCTGGTCGGTCTCGGACTGCGCCGGGCCCCGGACCTGGCCCTGGGCCGGCTGGCGAACGTCGGGATCTCGGCCGGGCCCGGCAGCCTGGTCAACATCGACGCGGTGGCCCGGCCCCGGGTGCCCGGGCCGGCCGGCAGCTGGCTCGACCAGGGCTGGTACACCGGCCCGGACGGCCACCAGCTCAGCTGGACCGCGGCCCAGCGGTTGCAGTTCAACGCGCCGCTGATGGCCCGGCAGCACGACTCGTTCTGGATCAGCTACCAGCCGGGCGGCCGGTACCTGCTGTTCCAGTCGGCCCAGGGCGGAGCCGAGCTGCTGGTGGCCATCCTGCTGGCCGTGCTGGCCGTGTGGCTGATCCGGCGCCAGCGGGCCTAGGAGACTAGGAGACTAGGAGCCGAGGCGCCAGGATTCGCGGTAGGCGGCCTGGGCCGGGGTGAGGGTGTCGTGCTGGGTGCCGATGGCGGCCAGTTCCAGCCGGGCCGCCTCGGCGTCGAGGGCCGCGGGGACCTCGTGCACGGCCGGCGCAAGCTGGTCGGCGTGACCCGCCAGCCAGGCCAGGGCCAGGGCCTGGACGCCGAAGGACAGGTCCATGGCCTGGGCCGGGTGCCCCTCGGCGGCGACCAGGTTGACCACCCGGCCTTCGGCCAGCAGCAGGAGCCGCCGGCCGTCGGCGAGCTCGAACGAGTCCACGTGAGGCCGCAGGTCGCGGTGCACGGCCACGGCCAGGTCGGCCAGGGCCCGGACGTCGATCTCCACGTCGAAGTGGCCGGCGTTGGCCAGGATGGCCCCGTCCCGCATCACGGCCAGGTGCTCGGCCCCGATGACCTCGGTCGAGCCGGTCACGGTGATGAAGAGGTGGCCGGCCCGGGCCGCCTCGGCCATGGGCAGGACCCGGAAGCCGCGCAGCACCGCGTCCAGGGCCCGCACCGGGTCGATCTCGGTCACGACGACCTCGGCGCCCAGGCCGCGGGCCCGGTCGGCCACGCCCCGGCCGGAGGGGCCGAACCCGGCCACCACCACGGTCTTGCCCGCCAGCAGGGTGTTGGTGGCGCGCAGGATGCCGTCGACGGCGGACTGGCCGGTCCCGCAGGTGTTGTCGACCATGCGCTTGACCGCGGTGTCGTTGGCCGCGATCACCGGGAAGGCCAGCGCACCCTCGGCGGCCATCCGGCGCAGCCTGATCACGCCCGTGGCGGTGGACTCGCAGCCGCCCTTGACGTTCGGGAGCAGGGCCGCGGCCGTGGTGTGCAGCGTGTTGACCAGGTCGCCGCCGTCGTCGATGACCAGGTCCGGCGCGGTGTGGTGCAGGGCCGCCTCGATGTGGCGGTAGTAGCCCTTGCGGTCGACCCCGGCGCGGGCGAAGACCGCGATGCCGTGGTTGACGGCGAGGGCGGCGGCGATGTCGTCCTGGGTGGACAGCGGGTTAGACGCCGCCAGCGCGACGGCCGCGCCGCCTGCCTGCAGCAGCCGGACCAGCATGGCGGTCTCGGCGGTGATGTGCAGGCAGGCGGCGACGGCGAGCCCGTCGAAGGGCCGGTCCTTCGCGAACCGCTGGTGGAGAGCGGTC
>DASXJM010000374.1:0-4049 GCA_036497405.1 Streptosporangiaceae bacterium
GGCACGGCCCAGGTCACCGCCCGGTACTGGCTGCGCACCGGCCAGCAGATCCCGCAGGGAGAAGCCGAGCAGCTGATGGCCCGGCTGGCCTGGCGGGGTATCAGCGGCTGGCCGCTGTCCGCCGACGCCACCTGACAGTTCCAGCTGACCGGGCTGGTTGGCGGGGCTGGCCGACCGGGCCAGCTGACGCGGCCCGCTGCCCTATGATCTTCGACGTCGGCTGACCAACTTCGACGCTGGCTGACCTACTCATCAAGGAGCACTGTGGAAGTCAGGATCGGAGTCCAGTCGGCCCCCCGCGAGCTGGCCGTGGAGACGAGCGCTTCGGCCGATCAGATCGAGCGCGACCTGGCCAACTCGCTGGCCAACGGCGGCCTGTTCACGCTGTCGGTGGACAAGGGCGGCAAGGTGCTGGTCCCGGCGGACAAGATCGCTTACCTGGAGTTCATCGGGGCCGAGGGGCGCCCGATGGGTTTCGGCGCCTGAGATCCGGCGCCGCCGCCGCCCCGGTAGCCTCAGCGGCCTTGGCCGCCTCAGCAGCTGACCGGCGGCTTTGTTCCGATAGCTGGCCGGTGAGCCGGTTTCGGTCCTTGTACCACACCTGTACCCGCGCTGCGGCCTGCGCGGGAAGCTAACTGCTACACTTTGCGTTATCCGTGGTACGGATGCGGCAACCGCAGCGCGCTGAATGTGGCGCGGCAACGGCCCGCTGCATCAGCGGGCGTTTCGGTTGTTTCAGCGTCAGCGGCATGGCGTGACCAGCGCGCACGGAAGCGCGCCACCCCGGTCGCAGCCACGCTGATGGCTTCAACCGGCTAGCACTGACCGGCCAGTAAGGGCCGGCGAGCTTTGGCCGGCGACAGCGGCTCAGCCAGGGGCGCCCCCGGATACGGACCAGCGCCGCACACGGTCCTGACCACGCGGCGACATGACGACGGACCCTCCGCTCGCCACCCGAGGGCGGCAGGCCAGGAGGGGATCGATGGAGGCTGAACCCCCTGACAAGCGAAACATTGGCCGGGCAGCGAGCGCCGGAGGAATCCGACGCGGTGAGTGAGAGCCCGGACAGCCAGAACGTCCTGCTGGACGAGGTGGCCGAACAGACCATCACCACCACCGACGAACCCGCGGACGACGCGCACGCGGTACCTTTCCGCGACCTCGGCGTCTCCGACACGATCGCCACCGCCCTCGAGGCGGCGGGGATCTTCAAGACTTTCCCCATCCAGGCGCTGGCGCTGCCGATCGCCCTGGGTGGTTACGACATCATCGGCCAGGCCCGCACCGGCACCGGTAAGACGCTGGGGTTCGGCATACCGCTGCTGCAGCGGCTGGCCGCCGGCGACCCCGCCGGCCCCAAGTCCCCGCTCGCGCTGGTCGTGGCGCCGACCCGGGAACTGGCCATCCAGATCGCCGACGACCTGCGGGTGGCCGGTTCCGGTCTGGGCACCCGGGTGCTCACCCTGTACGGCGGCCGGGCCTATGAGCCGCAGATCGAAGCGCTCAAGGCCGGCATCGACGTGGTGGTCAGCACCCCGGGCCGCCTGCTCGACCTGGTCGGCCAGCGGCACCTGGAGCTGGGCCACGTCCAGACCCTGGTGCTGGACGAGGCGGACAAGATGCTCGACCTGGGCTTCCTGCCCGATGTCGAGCGCATCCTGCAGCTCACGCCGGACAGCCGGCAGACGATGATGTTCTCGGCCACCATGCCGGGCGAGGTCGTCACGCTGGCCCGGCGGCACCTGCGCCACCCGACCCACGTGCGGGCCGAGACGCACGAGGCGCCCGCCGCGGTCCCCCAGACCCAGCAGCACGTGTTCCGGACCCACCAGATGGACAAGATCGAGGTGCTGGCCCGGCTGCTGCAGGCCGACGGCCGGGGCCTGACGATGGTGTTCACCCAGACCAAGCGGGCCGCTGACCAGGTGGCCGGGGCGCTGGCCACCCGCGGGTTCGCGGTCGCGGCCGTACACGGCGACCTCGGGCAGGGCCAGCGCGAGCGGGCTCTGCGGGCGTTCCGCAGCGGCAAGGTCGACGTGCTGGTGGCCACCGACGTGGCCGCCCGTGGGCTCGACGTGGACGACGTGACCCACGTGGTCAACTTCGAGTGCCCGGACGACGAGAAGGCCTACCTGCACCGCATCGGCCGGACCGGCCGGGCGGGCAAGGACGGGGTCGCGGTCACGTTCGTGGACTGGCGTGACATGCAGCGCTGGAAGCTGATCGACACCGCGCTCCACCTGGACAAGGCCGAGCCGGCCGAGACGTACTCCACGTCCGAGCACCTGTACACCGAGCTGAACATCTCGCGCGAGGTCACCGGCACCCTGCCCAAGGCCATGCGCAGCCGGGCCGGGCTGGACGCCGAGGCCGTCGAGGACATCGGCGAGACCGGCGGTGGCCGGGGCGAGCGCGGCGGTTCTGACGGTGGCCGCGATCGCGGCCGGTCCCGGCGCAGCGGTGGCCGGAGCGAGCGCGGCGGCCGCACGGCGGCCGGGCCCGCGGGTCACGACGACGACAGCGCACCCCGGGAGCGCTCCCGCACCCGGCGGCGCACCCGGAGCGGACAGGATGTCCGGGCCGGGGCTGCGGCGGGTTCTTCGCCCTCGGCCGCGCCGGAGGGTGCGGCGGCGTCGGCTTCGGTGCCGGTGGAGTCGGCCGACGGTTCGGCGCACTCCGCCGACGGCGGCACCGGCCGCAGCCGGCGGCGACGCCGGTCGCGGAGCGGCAGCCGGTCACACGGCGGCGAGTCGCACGGTAGCGGCGAGTCGCACGGCGGCGGCGAGTCGCACGGCAGCCAGCCTTCCTCGCCTACGTCCATCCCGTTCTCGGACGGGCCCCAAGGCGGCGGCGAGTAAGCCACCTCCTGAGCCATCAGCAGCGGGCTGGCCAGCAGAGATTCCCGGGCGGAAAGCCTCGGCCCGGGAACTTCTGAGCTGGCCAGCCGACGCATTCCTGTAATCCGGCCGTCATAGGCGCGTGATTAGATGGCTCGCAGATGCTTCCCCGTTCGTCTATCCAGCATGGGCATGAGTACAGCTCGGCTCGATAAGGGTTCCCCACGGTGAGTACACCTACGTCCCTCAGCCTGCCTGACAGTGTCCGGCGAACGGTCATCGAGACCAGCCGCGGAGGTTTCGCGGCGCTCGAGGCCATGCCCGGCACCGGAGTTTGTGAACGGCAGCCCGCGGTCCTCGTCCCCGGTTTCACCGGGAGCAAAGAGGACTTCCTGGCCATCTTGCACCAGCTGGGTGCGGCCGGGCGCCGGGTGCTGGCCATCGACCTGCGCGGGCAGTACCAGACCCCCGGCCCCGACGACCCGGCCGCCTACGCCATCGGTGAGCTCGGGGCCGACGTGGCCGCGGTCGTCGCGGCCGTGGCCGCTCGGGTCGCCGCTCCGGCGGGCCCGTCCGGTCCCGACGGCATCGGGCTGGGCCCGGTCCACCTGGTCGGGCACTCGTTCGGCGGCCTGATCGTCCGCGAGGCGATGCTGTCCGGCGCGGCCAGCGTCGGCTCGGTCACCCTGATGAGCTCCGGCCCGGCCCGGCTGACCGGCCCGGCCGCCGCCGAGCTGACCAGCCTGCTCAGCTACCTCGACGGCAGCAGCCCCGAGGTCATGCGGCACACCATCGAGCAGATCTGGGACACCACCCTCGGCCCCCTGGCCGCCGCGGCCGGGGTCGAGCCCGAGATCGTGGCGTTCCTGCGCGAGCGGATGCTGGGCAATGCTCCGGTCGGCCTGCAGATCATGGCCCAGTACCTGCTGCGGGCACCGGACCGCACCTCCGAGCTGGCCGGCGCGCTGCACGTCCCGGTCCTCGTCCTCTACGGCGAGAACGACGACAAGTGGGAGCCCGCCGCCCAGGAGGAGATGGCCAGCCACCTGGGCGCTTCCCGGGTGTGCATCCCCGGCGCCGCCCACTCCCCCGCCGTCGAGGCCCCCGAGACCACGGCCAGCGCCCTCAACAGTTTCTGGCACACCGCCGAAGGCGGCCCCGACCAGGCCCGCCAGCGCGCCGGCACCGAGGCCTACCGCGGCTAGTCCTTCC
>DASXJM010000375.1:0-9423 GCA_036497405.1 Streptosporangiaceae bacterium
CCCCTCCGTGCGGAGCGCCTCCGCGGCCCTGGCCCCGGCGAGCGAGGCTCCGACGATCACGAACGTGGGTCCCGATGGCATTACGCGGCCTCCGTTGGCTCCGTCACTACCAGTGGTTCGCCAGATACCCGACGACAGATACCGGCCATCTTAAGCCCGGGCAATTGCGGACGGCGGGAACGAACGACGACTACGAATCGTCGTTGTTAGGTATGGCTAACCTTCGTTCTTCGGTCGCGCTCCGGCACCCGGTAGCGCTCACGCTGCTGGCGGTGTGGGGCCCGGGCCTCATCGTGATGCTGGCCGATACCGACGCGGGCTGCCTGATCACCGCGGCCCAGTCCGGCGCGCAGTGGGGCTACGCGATGGTCCTGCCCCAGCTGGTGCTGATCCCGATTCTGTTCATGGCCCAGGAGATCGTGGTCCGGCTCGGCGTGGTGACCGGGAAGGGGCACGGCAAGCTCATCCGCGAGCAGTTCGGCCTGGGCTGGGGCCTGGTCTCGGCGGGCACCCTGCTGGCGTCGGCGGTCGGCGCCCTGCTCACCGAGTTCGCGGGCGTGGCCGGGGTGGGTGAGCTGTTCGGGGTGTCCAAGTGGGTGACGGTCCCGGTGACCACCGCGTTCCTGCTCGGCCTGGCCTTCACCGGCAGCTACCGCCGGGTGGAACGGATCGGCATCGCCGTCGGCCTGGCCGAGCTGGCCTTCATCCCGGCCATGATCTTGAGCCATCCCAGTGGGCACGAACTGCTGCACGGCCTGGGCACGCTGCCGCTGGGCCACAAGTCCTACGTGTACCTGCTGGCCGCCAACGTGGGCGCGGTGGTCATGCCGTGGATGATCTTCTACCAGCAGAGCGCGATCGTGGACAAAGGCCTGACGCCGTCCATGCTCCGGGCTGAGCGGCGGGACACCGCGGTCGGCGCGCTCCTCACCCAGGGCATCATGACCGTGGTCATCGTGGCCTTCGCGGCCACGCTGTTCAAGGTCAACCCGGGTGCGGCCCTGAACACCGTAGGCCAGCTGGCCAGCGGGATGGCCCCGTTCATCGGGTCAACCACGGCCAAGGTCCTGATCGGCGCGTCCATCCTGGGCGGCGCGCTGGTGGCGGCGATCGTGGTCTCGCTGGCCGGGTCATGGGGCATCGCCGAGGTGCTGGGCTGGAAGCACAGCCTGAACCAGCGGCTCAACCGCAAGAACGCCAGGTTCTACCTGGTCTACGGCGTGGCCCACGTGGCCGGGGCCATCCTGGTCCTGGCCAGCGTGAACCTGGTGAGCCTGGCCGTGGACGTCGAGGTGATGAACGCGCTGCTGCTGCCGATCGTGCTCGGGTTCCTGCTGGTCCTGGAGCGCAAGGCGCTGCCGCCCGAGCATCGGATGCGCGGCCCCTACCGGGTCGCCTGCACCGGCCTCTGCCTGATCTGCATCGGCTTCGGCCTGTATATGGTGCCGGCGACCCTGGGCTGGACCTAGCCAGGGCTGTGGCCCTGGCCGGCCAGGGGCGTGACGTCGCGGTACCGGACCTCGTAGATGCGCTCGGTGAACCTCCAGCCGTCGCCGGTGTGCTGGTAGCGGTCGTGGTAGATCGCGAAGTTCACCTCCGAGTGGCCGTCCCGGGTCCGGATCACCTCCTGCAGGTAGGCCCGGCCGGTGGCGGTCTCCCCGGCCAGCTTGATCGGGCCCGGGTGCGTGGTCTGGATCAGGAAGTCCACGAACTCCGGGACCCGCGCGCCCCAGGCCCGTATCTGCTCAGGCCCGATGAGCTCGACCGGAATGTTCGGCATCCGCAGCGCGCCGTCCGGGGTGAACAAGGCCGCGACCCGGTCGTAGTCGCGCATCATGGCCCCGTCGCTGAACTCGCCGCGCAGGGCCTCGATCTCGACCCGGTCGGCGGTGGCCTGGAAGTCGCTCATCAGCGGGTCCCCGGGGTGAAGGTGGCCTGGATGGCCACGGTGCTCAGCATCGACGCCGTGCCGAGGACGTTCCAGGTCATGCCGAAGTCGGCCCGGTTGATCCGGATCGTGGCGTCGAGCCCGATCTCGCCGTCGCCCCGGATCGACACGGCGGCGTCGAAGGTCAGGGGCCGGGTGACGCCGCGAACGGTCAGCGCACCGGTCACCACGGCGTCCTGGCCCGAGAGCCGGACGTTGTCGATCAGGAAGGTGATGTCCGGGTACTGGTCGCTGTCGAACAGATCGGCCGAGCGCAGGTGGGTGTCGCGCTTGGCGTTCCTGGTGTCGATGGACGCCGTAGCCACGGTGAGGGTGCCGCGAACCGCTCCATCCGCGGCGATAGCGCCGGTCCCGCTGACCTCGCGGAACTCACCGCGCACCGGGATCAGGCCCAGAGCCTTGCTGGTCAGCCGGACGCTGGACCGGCTCGGGTCCAGGGCCCAGGACCCGGTCAGAGTGGCTAGTTGCTGTGATGGTGCTGGCATGGTTGCCTCCTTGGTCGTCTTCGCCGCTCCGACGAGACGGCCCGCCGGACTGTGAGGCCCGCACCCCCGCCCTCACATTGGGGGGCGCTGTCTCGTCGGGCTGGTAGACAGAGGCGACCAGGAAGGCGGCACCATGAGCACCGGATCGGGGCACGGCGAGGCGGACGCGGGCCTGAGCACGGTCATGAGCGAGCGCCGCCAGCTGCTCAACCTGGCCTACCGCCTGCTGGGGTCCCTGGCCGAGGCCGAAGACGCCGTGCAGGAGACCTACGTCCGCTGGTACGCGCTGCCGGGTCCGCAGCAGGACGCCATCGAAACCCCGGGGGCCTGGCTGACCACGGTGGCCACGCGGATCTGCCTGGACCTGCTGCGCTCGGCCCGGGCCCGGCGCGAACGCTACGTCGGCGAGTGGATCCCGGAGCCGCTGCCCGAACCCGGGGAGTGGACCAGCAGCGGTAGCGGCAGCCTTCCGGCCGACCCGGCCGACCGGGTCACCCTGGACGAGTCGGTCAGCATGGCGTTCCTGGTCGTGCTGGACGCCATGACCCCGGCCGAGCGGGTCGCGTTCGTCCTGCACGACGTGTTCGGCTACCCGTTCCCCGAGGTGGCCCGGATCACCGGCCGCAGCCCGGCGGCCTGCCGCCAGCTGGCCACCTCGGCCCGGCGCCGGGTCCGCGCGGCCGGGACCCCCACTGCCTCCGAGGTGCAGCAGGCCAGCGTGGTCCGGGACTTCAAACGGGCCTGGGAAGCCCAGGACATCAAGGCCCTGGTCGGCCTGCTGGACCCGGACGCCACCGTCATCGCCGACGGCGGCGGCCTGGTCGCGGCCGCGCTGTACCCGATCGAGGGCCGCGACGAGATCGGGGCCTACCTGGCCCGCCTCAGCACCCTGCGCCCGGCCGAGCTGACCATGCTCGAGCGGACGGTCAACGGCCAGCCGGGGCTGGTCATGCAGCAGGACGGCGTGACCGTGACCGTGTTCGCGTTCGGGATCAGCGAGGGCCGGATCAGCCGCATCTGGGCCATCCGCAACCCGGAGAAGCTCCGCCCCTGGACGGCGGGCTAAGCGGGGTAACCGGGGGCGGGCAGCAGCCGGGTCTCGGCGTCGGCCAGGGCCAGCTCGACCGCGCCCAGGGCCACCGACTCGTCGCCCAGCTTGGACAGCTCGAGCCGCGGCGGGACCAGGGTCAGCGGGCCCACGCTGTCCTGGATCTCGGCCAGCAGGGCCGAACCGGCCCGGGACACCCCAGCCCCGATGACGACCAGGTCCGGATCCAGGACCAGCAGGACCGGAGCCAGGCCACGGGCGAACCGGCGGGCGATCGTGTGCACGGCCTCGACCGCGGCCGGGTCGCCCTGGGCGGCCGCCGCGAACACGGCCTCGGCTCCGCGCGGGTCGAGCCCGTCCGGACCCAGCCCGTCCGGACCCAGCCCGGCCAGTAGCCCGCCGTGCCGGGCGGCCGCTTCCCGCCCGGCCTCGACGATGGCCTCGGCCCCGACCATGCGCTCGAACGGCCCGCGGCCGAGCTGATCGGGTGCGGCGGTGGTGCCCTCCTCCAGGGCCAGGAAGCCGATCTCACCGGCCGCGTTGGCCGCCCCGCGGTGCAGCTGATCGCCGATCAGGACACCGGCGCCGACCCGTTCGCCCCAGTAGATGAACACCAGCGTGTGCGCGTCGCGGGCCAGCCCGTGCCGCCGCTCGGCCAGCGCGGCCAGGTTGGCGTCGTTCTCCACCTGGACCGGGCAGCGGAACGAGCGGCGCAGCTCGCGGGCCAGCTCGATCTTCCAGCCGGGCAGGCCGGGCGCGAGCATGACCGCGCCGCGCGGCCAGTCGACCAGGCCGGGTGTGCCCGCGGCCACACTGGCCACGTCGGTACGCCGGATGCCCGCCTGGGCCAGCGCCTCCCGGGCCGCGGTGCGCAGCACGGCCAGCAGGTCGGCGCTGCTGCTGGCCCCGGACGCGTCCTCGCGGTGCTCGGCCACTACCGTGCCGGCCAGGTCGGCCACGGTGACCAGGGCCTTGTGCCGCCCGATGTCGATGCCGACCACGTGGGCGGCCTCGGACCGGAACCGCACCAGCCGAGCCGGGCGGCCGGACCGGGCCGACCGATGACCCTGGCCGTCCTGGCCCGGCTCGACCCAGGCCAGCAGGCCGCTCGCGTGCAGCTGCTCGACCACCTGGCCCACGGTGGGGCGGGACAGCCCGGTCCGGGTGGCCAGGTCGGACAGGCTCAGCGGGCCGGCTCCGCGCAGCGCCGCCACCACGTGGGCGCTGTTGATCTGGCGCAGCAGCGGCGGACCGCCGTGAGCCGACGCCTCCATCCAACCCCCTCCGGCTGGTACCCGCTCGACCTTGACGTGCCTCGACCTTGACGTGCCTCGACGTTGACTTGCGTTGCGTTTGTAACTGCGCCGGCCTTGACCGCCACGGTTGCCAGGAGCATCATATGCAGCAATATTTAATAAATACCCTTTCATATGTCCCCGAGACAATAGGCAACCTCCGCCGCTCGACCAGCGGCCGAGGTGACCAGAAGGGCTTTGGAGATGTCTATCAGGCGTGGAGCCGGCGGGGCCGGGCAGAAAATGTGGCCCCAACGTGCTCGATGGACCCGTGCCGCAGGAGCCGTGGCCGGAGTCGCGGCCGTTGGGCTGGCCGCCGCGTGCGGCGGCAGCAGCAGCGGAGGTGGCGGCAGCAGTTCGGGCGGCAGTGCCAGTGGCACCATCAGCGTGGTCATGGCCCAGTACAGCGCCAAGAGCACGCCGTACTGGAAGTCGATGGTGGCCAAGTTCGAAAAGGCCAACCCCAAGATCAAGGTCGACCTCAAGGTCATCGACTGGAACACCCTGCTCCAGCAGGTGCCGACGATGATCTCGACCCGCAACTACCCGGACGTGCTGAACTTCAACGCCTACAGCACGTTCGCCGCGTCCGGGCTGCTCCAGCCGGCCAAGGACGTGCTGTCCCCCAGCACCGAGGCCGACTTCGAGTCCTCGTTCCTGGGCAGCGACTCGATCAAGGGCACCCAGTACGCGATCCCGTGGATCGCCAGCGTGCGCGCCCTCGGCTACAACAAGCAGGCGTTCCAGAAGGCGGGCATCACCTCACCTCCCACCACCTGGGCCCAGCTGGAGGCCGACGCGCTGAAGGCCAAGAAGGCCGGTTACATCGGCTACTGCCTGCCGCTGGGGTCGGAGGAAGCCCAGGCCGAGTGGTCGCTGTGGAGCTGGTCCAACGGCGGCGACTGGGTCAACGGGTCCGGCCAGTGGACCGTGAAGAGCGCCAAGAACGTGCAGACCCTGAACTTCCTGCGCAAGCTGGCCAACACCGACAAGGTGACCGAGCCCAACCCGGGCTCGACCAACCGCACCGACGGCTGCTGGGCCGAGTTCGCCCAGGGCAAGGTGGCCATGACCGCGGTCATGCCGCTGGGCACATTCCAGTCGACCTCGATGAAGGGCTCGTCCGTGCAGTGGGCGTCGGCGCCCTTCCCGCGGTCCAGCGCCAGCGTCCCCCAGTTCACCCTGGGCGTGCAGGACGTGCTGATGTCGTTCAAGAAGCCGGGCAACACCGCGATGGTCAAGGCGTTCCTGGACTTCGTGTACCAGAAGAGCAACTACCTGAAGTTCGTCCAGGGTGAGGGCTTCCTGCCCACCACCAAGTCGGCCAGCTCGGCCATGGCCAGCGACCCGGTCACCGGTCCCGGCATCAAATTGCTGCCGTCGGCCAAGTTCTACCCCGGCACCAACGCGGCCTGGAACAAGGTTCAGAGCACGGTGCAGAGCCAGTTGGGCACGGCCATGGCGCCGTCGGCCAACCCCAGCACGGTGCTCGGCCAGATCCAGCAGATCGCGCAAACTGCCGGATGAGTTTCGCGGCGTCGCGGCGCGGAAGCGGAGACTCTCCGCTGCCGCGCCGCCCCCTGCTGGAGCGCGCGGCCGCGGTGGGCCGGCGGCTGAGCCCGCTCGGATGGCTCGGGCCGAGCCTGATCCTGATCGCGGCGATCATCGTGTACCCGGCGATCGAGATGGTCCGGACCTCGTTCATCCACTTCAACTCGATCGGGCTGTCCGAGGGCGCGGCCGGGGCCGGTAACTACCGGAACCTGTTCCATGAGCCCGCGCTGGGCCACGTGTTCCTCAACACCGTGATCTGGGTGGTGCTGGTCGTGGCGGTCACGATCGGCGTCTCGCTCGCCCTGGCCCAGTTCCTGAACAAGCGGTTCCCGGGCCGGCGGATCGTGCGCTGGGCCCTGATCGTGCCGTGGGCCGCGTCCCTGGTCATGACGGCCACCGTGTGGCGCTACATCTACGAGGGCGCCTACGGCATGCTGAACCGGGTCTTCATGGACCTGGGCATCATCCACACCCCGGTCGAGTGGTACCAGGACAACTCGACCAACTTCTGGGCCCTGATCGTGGTCGGCATCGTGGTGTCCATCCCGTTCAGCACGTTCGTCATGCTGGCCGGGCTGCAGGCCATCCCGGCCGACGTGTACGAGGCGGCCAAGGTCGACGGGGCCGGGGCCTGGCAGACCTACCGCAAGGTGACGTTCCCGCTGCTGCGGCCGGCCCTGCTGACCTCGACCGTGCTGAACGTGATCTACGTGTTCAACTCGTTCCCGATCATCTGGGTCATCACCGGGAAGCTGCCCGGCGACCAGACCGACACCACGATCACGTTCATGTACAAGATCGCCTTCACCTACCGGCTCGACGTCGGTGAGGCGGCCTCGCTGTCCGTGATCAACGTGGTCTTCCTGCTCCTGGTGGTCACCGTGTTCCTGCGCCGGGTGCGCTGGAACGCCGGTGACGAGACCGGCGGTACCGGCCGTTCAGGCCCGGGCTTCATCCGCCGGCGGGCCCGGGCCGTGTTCGCGCCCCGGGTGACCGGGGCCGCCATGACCGCGGCCGCGGCCGATGTGCCTCATGGGCCTGGCCTCGGGGCCCGGTCGGCGCCGGTTCCCGCCGCACCCCAGCGGCCCGCCGCCACCCCTGATCCCGATTTCACCGAAGGTCACGGACTGAGTTCCACCGCCCCGCGGGAGCCCGGCCCGGGCCAGCGCCTCGGGAAGGCCCTGGGGCGGGTGTGGACGCCGGTACGGCCGGCCGGGCTGATGCTCGGCGGCGCCATCGTCGCCGCGTTCTTCCTGGCCCCGTACGTGGTCATGTTCCTGGGGGCGGTCAAGTCCCAGCAGGACCTGTTCCACAACCCGGCCCTGTACCTGCCGACGCACTGGCAGTGGGCCAACTTCGCGCACGTGTGGAAGATCATCCCGCTGGCCACCTACCTGTGGAACAGCCTGGTCGTGGCGGCGGTCTCGACCGCGATCGTGCTGCTGGTCTCGCTCCCGGCCGCCTACTACACGGCCCGGCACGAGTTCCGGGGCAAGCGGGCCTTCCTGTACCTGGTGCTGATCACCCAGATGTTCGCCCCGGTGGCGCTGGTGATCGGCATCTACCGCGAGGTGACCCTGTTCAACGGCGCGGTGAACAGCTACTGGGCCCTGATCCTGGTCGACTCGGCGTTCAACCTGGCCTTCTCGATCTGGATCCTGAACGGCTACCTGGCCAGCATCCCCAAGGAGATCGAAGACGCGGCCATGGTCGACGGGGCCGGGCGGCTGCGGACCATGTTCCGGGTCGTGCTGCCGCTGGCCAAGCCGGGCATCGTGACCGCGGTGATCTTCACGTTCATTCAGGTCTGGAACGAGTTCGTGGTCGCGGAAACGATCTTCAACAACCCGACCACCAACCGGGAGACACTGACCGTCGGGATCAACGCCTTCGTGGGCCTGTACCAGACCCAGTACCAGTACCTGTTCGTGGCCTCGATCATCGGCATCGTGCCGGTGGTCGTGCTGTTCGCCTTCATCGAGCGCTATCTGGTCGGCGGCCTGACCGCGGGAAGCGTGAAGTAACGGACGTAGCGGCCGGGCCGCTGGTGACCACGTTGACCAGCAGCCCGGCCGCCAGCGCCCAGAACGCGGCCCCGATGCCCAGGAACGTGAGGCCGGAGGCGGCGACCACGAACGTGATGGCGGCCGCCTCCCGGCCCTTACTGGCCGACAGCGCCCCGGCCAGGGCCGACGACAGCGTGGCCAGCAGGGCCAGTCCGGCCACGGCCCCGGCCACGTCGAGCGGGGCGGCCGCGAAGAACACGGTCAGCGCGGCCGAGAAGAGGGCCAGCACCAGGTAGGCCCAGCCCGCGGTCCAGGACGCCAGCCAGCGGCGGCCCGGGTCGGGGTCCGCCTCGGGAGACGCGGCCATGGAGGCGGTGATCGCGGCCAGGTTGATCACGTGCCCGCCGGCCAGGGCCCCGGCCGCGGTGCCGAGACCGGTGACGGTCATGGTCTCGCGCCATGGCACCCGATAGCCGTACGAAGCCATGATCGCCACCCCGGGCACGTTCTGCCCGGCCATGGTCACGATGTACAACGGGACGGCCAGGCTGAGCAGGCTGGCCCAGGTCAGGGTGGGCGTCGTCCAGGTCAGGTGGGGCAGAATCGATCCGTGCACGCCGCCGCGGCGGGCCGCGTCGATACCGATCACCACCAGGGTGACCGCGAACGCGGCGGGCACCGCCCACCGGCGGCCCAGCCGGAGCATGATGACCCAGGTCGCCGCGATCGGCCCGACCAGCCCGGGGTGGGCCGCGAAGCCGCGCACCGGGACCAGGCACAGGTCGAGCACCACCCCGGCCAGCATGGCCTGGGCGATCGGCGCCGGAATAGCCGCGATCACCCGGCCGAGGCGCGGCCACAGCCCGGTGATCACAATGAGCGCGGCCACGATCAGGAACGCCCCGATGGCGGCGGGCCAGCCCCCGTGAACCACCCCGGTGCTGGCCAGCAGGGCCGCCCCCGGCGTCGACCAGGCCAGCGTGAGCGGGATCCGGTGCCGCCGGGCCAGCCAGAGGATGCCCAGCGCCTGGGTCACGCAGACGGCCAGCAACCCGGAGGCGGCCTGCGCGGGCGATGCCCCCACCCC
>DASXJM010000376.1:0-12511 GCA_036497405.1 Streptosporangiaceae bacterium
GAAGGCTCGCTGTGCATCTACCGCAGCCTGGGCCGCCTGCCCGCCCACCGGACCCCGACCGAGGCGGAATGGGAAGCCAGCGGGTACAGCCGGAAGGGCTTCCCGGTCATCGGCCCGGCCGAGTCCATCCGCGACCACCCGGGCTTCGACAAGATCGTGATCCTGGCCGTGTCCCCGCAGTTTCTGGAGGGGGAGCTGATCGGCACCGTCGACAGCTACGGGATCACCGGGGTGCCGGGGCCGTCCACCCCGGAGAAGTGCAACGACTACATCGCGGCCATCGTGGCCGACCAGCCCGACGTGTTCATCGGCTACGCCTCGGTCAACCCGGCCTACCGCGGGCCGAAGGCGGCCGTGCGGGAGCTGGAACGGGCCGTGACCGAGCTCGGGCTGACCGGGCTCAAGCTGTACCCGATGTACCAGGACTGGTCCCCGGCTGACCCGGTGGTCGCGTTCCCGGTGTTCGAGAAGGCGGCGGAGCTCGGCATCCCGGTCATGGTCCACCAGGCCGGTTCGACCCGGATCGACGCCCGGATGGAGTACGCCCGGCCCGCGCTGCTCGACGCGGCCGGGCGGCATTTTCGGGACCTTCGCCTCACGATCGCTCACGTCGGGCTGCCCTGGGTCGACGAGGCACTGTTCATGCTGACCAAGCACCCGAACTTCTTCACCGAGCTGAGCTACTACATCGCCACCGCCACCGCCGAGGAGCTGTTCCGGTTCCTGGTCCATGCCCAGCAGTCGTTCGTCCCGCTGGAAAAGCTGTTCTTCGGCACCGACTACCCGGGGTTCCTGTACGACCCGGTCGCGCTGCGGGCCAAGCTGCTGTCGGTCAACGAGCACGCCGATCGGGTCGGCGCCGACCCGATCCCCCAGGTCAAGCTGGACGGGATCCTGGGCGACAACTACGCCCGCATGCTCGGGCTGCTGGACGACGAGCCGGTGGTGGCGCCGTGACCAGCGGTGCGGCGGAGCTCAGCGAGTCGCAGCGGCTCAAGGAGCGCGGGGCGGCCTCCTGGGCGGCGGCGGTGGCCCATCCGATGGTGGCCGAGATCGGGGCCGGGACCCTGCCGCACGCGACGTTCCGGTTCTACTTCGAGCAGAACCTGGGTTACCTGCACGAGTACGCGCGGGCCATCGCGCTCACCATCGCCGGGACCGGCGCCGGGCCGGCCGGGGCGGCCGGCCGGGGGGCCATGTCGGTGCTGACCCGGTTCCTGGGTCAGATCGTCGACGTCGAGATCCCGGCCAACGAGTCGTTCCTGACCCGGCTGGGCGGCACGCCGGGTACCCCGGTCCCGCTGCGGCCCACCGCCTACGCCTACACCCGGCACCTGCTCGACGTGTGCCGCCAGCCGAACCTGGCCGTGGCCCTGGCCGCGCTGCTGCCCTGTCAGTGGAGCTACGGCGAGATCGGCCAGCGCCTGGTCCAGGCCCCGCCGGCCGACCCGATCTACGCGGACTGGATCGCGCTGTTCGCTGGGGACGGCTACGACGACCTGGTCACCGCGTCCACCGACCTGCTGGACCGCTTCGGCACCCCGGCCGACCAGGCCCGGACCGCGGACGCCTTCGACCGCTCGACCCGGTACGAGATCGCGTTCTGGCAGTTGGCCTACTCGCGCGGCGAGTCCGATTTTGCTGTGATTTAGCCGCTTTACGCTTCACCTGGCTTCACGCCGTCATGGCGCGGGGCGTGCGGGCGGGAGGGGGCCGTGCGCCCCAAGCCTGCTCACCAGTCCCAGGTGAAACCGACCACGGACTGCTCGACCGCGTCCAGGCGCTTGAACACGTAGCGCGAGGCGCGCAGCTCGAACTCGTCCCGCTCGACGATGTCACCGTCGATGCCGTCCCACACCGCCCACCACACGTGGCGCGGGAGCTTTTCCGGGTGGAATTCGACCCGCATCGAGACGTTGTGCATGGCCCCGCGGGCCACCCGGCGCATCTCCCGCGGCGGCGTCTGGTCGTAGTGGAACAGGGTGACGTAGGTCAGCGACGTCTCGGCGCCCAGGCCCAGGGGCGCGTCGAGCAGGATGTCCAGCGCGAACAGGCCGCCGCCGACCGGGTACAGCGGCCCGGCCAGCCGGCCGCCCTCCTCGACCTCGACGGCCAGCGCGCTGGTGTCGCACCGGTACGGGTACCGGTCCATCCGGCCCTCGGTGGCCTCGATGACCTGCTGGGTGCGGTGCCAGGCGGGCAGCCCGTCCGCCCCCACGTAGTGGTGCTCGTGCAGCGAGGTGGTGCGGTGCCCGGCCGGCCCGAGGGCGGCGGCGGTGTCGGGCGGGATGGCGCTGAGCCCGGTCAGGACCCGGATCCGGTCGGTGCCGTCGTGGATGCCCCGGAGGCGGCGGCTGTCGTTCTCGCTGATCCCGAAGGCGTCGATGAAAAGTTCCAGGGTGGCCCGGCTGAGCACGTCGCCGCGCAGGGCCCGCGACACCCGCTGGGGCAGCGAGTCGAGGCTGACGCTCTGGTACCGCTTCAGGGCCCGGTTGCGGTCCACGAACCGCTTCAGCACCTCGGTGACGGCCCGCTGGTGGACCTCACCCTGACGTTCTCGTTCCCGCTGGTACCGGACCCAGCGGTCCCGGTAGTCACGCAGCAGCAGGTGATGCAGGTGAAAGGCGGCCTGCTGCACCGGGGACGAACTGATCTCGCGGTTCACGAAAGTTCCTGCGCGGGCGATGCGACGTAGATGCGATGTAGGCAAAACCTACGCCGCCCGGCACTCCCGGGACGCGGAAAAGCCCGCAATTCGCCTAAAGACTGTCTTCCGGGACAATGCGGACGCCCGGCGGCACCCAGATCACATTCACAATGACCCGCATCGCGGGCTCCCTTCCTGCGGAAACGGACGAACGCGCCCGCAACCCGTCACATCGGACGCACGGGGCGTTGTGACACATACGGCCGGCGGTGCGCTTGAGCACAGTGTTGAAGCCCCCGTTAGCTCACACCGGAGAGGACCGATGATCAAGTCCCCCCTCGCCAAGATATTCACCGTCAAGGTTCTGGGCCTGGCCGCCGCGTGCGGCACCGCTGGAGGTGTCGCCCTGGCCGCCAACGCCGGCGCCTTCAGCACCGATGCCCACGTCACGCCCTCGTCACCCGCCCCGGCGGCGGTGACGGTCGGAGCCCCGGCCCAGGCCCGGCCGGGCGCGGCCGACACCGGCCAGACTGCTGGCACCCTGGCCGACGGCACGGCCAGCACGGTCAGCACCAGCCGGGCCGCCGGGCTGTGCTGGGAGGTGGCCAGCAAGGCTGTCGCGCGGGCGGGCCAGACCGTCAGCGGCCACCCGCTGAACCCGGTCGCGGCCGAGCAGGCCCTGGCCGGCACCCAGGTCGGCCAGGCCCTGGCCGGGCCGACGTTCGCGTCCCTGGCCCAGGCCGCCGGGGCCGCGGTCAACGTGCCGGACTACTGCGCCGTGCTGCTCACGCTGCCGCGGTTCCCGCAGCCGGGGCTGGTGCGTGACCTGCCGGCCCGGGTCCTGTCCGCTCTGCCCGCCACCCTGGTCGACAAGCTGCCCGCCCCGATGCTGGCCGAACTTCCGGTCTGGTACCTGGCCCAGCAGCCGTCCCACGTGCTGACCGGGCTGCCGGCCCACGTGCTGGCGGGACTCCCGGCCGGGACGATCGCGCAGCTCCCGGCCGGGACGATCGCGCAGCTTCCGGCGGGCGTCATCGCTCAGCTCCCGGCGACCGTGATCAGCCAGCTGCCCACGGGGACGATCGCCACGCTGCCGGCCGGGACGATCGCCGGCCTGCCGGTTCCGGTCATCTCCGAGCTGCCGCCCCCGGTGATCGCGCAGCTCCCGGCGGGCACCATCGCCCGGCTCCCGGTCGGGGTCATCGCCAAGCTCCCGGCGGCGACGATCGCCCGGCTGCCCGTCCCGGTGGTCAGCCAGCTGCCGGTGCCGGTGCTGTCCCGGCTGCCCATCCCGGTGCTGGCCAAGTGCCCGGTGCGGGTCCTGGCCCAGCTGCCGACCGGGGTCCTGGCCCAGCTGCCCGTGTCGGTGCAGTCCGGGTTGCCCGCCTCGGTGCTGTCCCAGCTCAAGCTGGGCTGACCAGCACCGTTCGGCCGCCGCCCCCCGCGTCCGCGCGGGGGGCGGCTCGCGTTCCGGCTGAGCCGTTTGTCCCTTTCTTACGGTAATCGGCGGTTTCTGTTAGCGTGACCGCGTACCGGGGGTAGCAGACAGGAACGGGGCCGTGATGACCGACGATCCGGGCCTGCGGATCGGGGTGCTGGGGCCGCTGCAGGGGACGCGGGACGGCGCGCCCATCACCTTGCCGCGCGGCCGGGCGGCGGTGCTGCTGGCGGTGCTGGCCCTGTCCCCCGGCCGGCCGATCGGCAGCGCCCGGCTGGCCGAGCTGATCTGGGACGGCGATGACCGGCCGGACCGGGCCCGGGCCCGGCTGCAGACCGTGGTGGCCCGGCTGCGCGGCCTGCTGGCCGGCCTGGTCGTGACGGCCAGCGACGGCTACCTGCTCGACGTCGAACCCGCCCAGGTCGATCTCTGGCGGTTCCGCCAGCTGGTCCAGGACGCGGGGCGATCGCCCGCGGGCGCGCTGGCCGGGCTGGACGAGGCGGTCGCCCTGTGGCGCGGCGAGCCCCTGGCCGACGTGCGCTCGGCGGCCCTGGACCGGGACGTGATTCCCGGCCTGACCGAGGAGTACCTGTCCGCGGTGCAGCAGCGGGCCGGGCTGGGCCTGGCCGCGGGCCAGGCCGAGGCGGTGACCGCGGAGCTGCGCGGGCTGACCGGCCGGTACCCCCTGCGCGAGCCGCTGTGGGAGCTGCTGATGCGGGCGCTGGCTCAGGCCGGGCGGCCCGCCGAGGCCATCGCCGAGTACCACCGGGCCCGCCAGGTCCTGGCGGGCGAGCTCGGCGTCGACCCGTCGCCCGAGCTGCAGGGCCTGTACCAGCAGTTGCTGCTGGCCGACCAGGTCACCACGACCGGGCCGGCCCCGACCCCAAATCCGGACCCGGCCCCGGAGTCACCGGCGGGCGCGCCCGCGGGCCGGCCGGGCGGACCGCTGCGGCGGCTGCCCGCCGACACCCGCGTGTTCACCGGCCGGCGGCCGGAGCTGACCCAGCTGCTGACGCTGGCCGGCCAGGCCGACGGGGCCGTCGGCCCCGGGACGGTGGTGATCTCGGCCATCGACGGGATGGCCGGGATCGGCAAGACCGCGCTGGCCGTGCACGTCGCCCATCAGCTGGCCGACCGGTTCCCCGACGGTCAGTTGTTCATCGACCTGCACGGCTACACCCAGGGCTACCCGCCCCGCACGGCCAACCAGGCCCTGGAGGCGTTCCTGCGCCCGCTCGGGGTGCCCACCGCCCAGATTCCCGGCGACGTGGAGGAACGAGCTGCGCTCTACCGGGAGCGGCTGGCCGGGACCCACACCCTGATCGTGCTGGACAACGCGGCCGACGAGGCTCAGGTCCGGCCGCTGATCCCCGGCTCGGCCGGATGCCTGGTGCTGGTCACCAGCCGGCGCAAGCTGCAGGCCCTGGACGACGCGCACACGCTGGCCCTGGACGTGCTGCCCGGACCGGACGCGATCGCGTTGCTGTCGGCGGCGGCCGGGCCGGGCCGGATCGCCGCCGATGATCCGGTCGCCGCCGAGCTGGTCGCCCAGTGCGGACGGCTCCCGCTGACCGTCCGGATCGCGGCCGCCCTGCTCCGTAACCGCCCCACCTGGAGTCCGGCCCACCTGGCGGGCCGGTTGCGGGCCGAGCACACCCGGCTGGCCGCGCTGTCCGGCGCGGCCGAAGACCGGGATCCGGCCGCCCTGTTCGACCTGTCCAGCCAGAACCTCGGCCACGACCAGCGGCGCCTGTACCGCTACCTGGGGCTGACCCCGGGCCCCGAGGTCGACACCAACGCGGCCGCCGCCCTGCTGGACCGCGACCCGGTCGCGGCCGAACGCCTGCTCCAGGCCCTGGTCGACCACAACCTGCTGCTGGAACCGAGCGCGGGCCGGTACCGCATGCACGACCTGATCCGGGCCCACGCCCACACGCTGGCCGGGCAGGATCCGCGGCCGGAACAGCAGGCCGCGCTGGCCCGGCTGCTCGACTACTACCAGGACGCGGTGGCCCGGGCCGACCGGAACTGGCTGCGGACCGAGCGGGCCAACCTCGCGGCCTGCGTGCGGTACACCATCGACCACGGCCTGGACCAGCGCACGGTCGCCTTCACCGCCGGCGTGGCCGGGCTGTTGCGGGCGGACGGCCCGTGGGTCCAGGCCATCACCGCCCAGCAGGCCGGCGCGGCCGCGGCCGCCCGCCTGGGCGACTCGGCCGCCGAGGCCTGGGCCCTGACCGAACTGGGCACCCTGCACCGGCTGACCGGCGACTACGCCGGGGCGGACCGCGACCTGCGGGCGGCCCTGACCCGGCACCAGACCGCAGGCGACCATCTCGCCCAGGCCCAGGTGCTGGCCGAGCTGGGCAATGTGATCCGGATGACCGGTGAATACCCGGAGGCGGAACGCACCCTGCAAGCGGCCCTGGACCTGTACCGGGCCGCGGGCGACCTGGTCGGCCAGGCTCTGGCCCTGACCGACCTCGGCGTCCTCGGCTCCATGACCGGCCGCTTCCAGGGTGCGGAGCGGCGGCTGCGGGCCGCACTCGACCTGGGCCGGGAGGCGGGCGACGCCTCCGCCCAGCCCCGGGCCCTGACCGAACTGGCCGAACTGCAGCGGCTGACCGGCGACTACGACGGTGCGACAGAAAACGCGGAAGCGGCCGTGGCCATCTCCCGGCAGGTCGGCAACCGGCTCACTGAGGCCAACGCCCTGCTCCGGCTGGGCCGGACGCTGTGCACGATCGGCGACTACGAAAACGCCGCCCGCCATCAGGAAGCGGCCCTGGAGATCCACCGCGAGCTCGGGGCCCGGCTCGGCCAGGCCAATGCCCTCACCCTACTGGCCGAGGTCCGCTCGCTGAGCGGCGACTACGACGGCGCCGCGCGGGACCTGGAACAGGCCATCGCCACCTATCGTGATCTCGATAACCACGGCAACCTGGCCAACGCCCTCAACCAGTACGCCGCCGTGATCAGGTCATCGGGCGACCCTGGCCGCGCGATCAGCCTGTACCAGGAGGCCCTGGAACTGGCCCGCGAGGTTCACCAGCCCGACGAGGAAGCGATCGCCCTGGAAGGTATCGGCCAGACCCACCTGCGCCAGCGAGACGTCGGCCACGGCGTCGCCTGCCTGCGGCAGGCCCGGGAGATCTACCAGCGGCTCGGCATGCCCGCGGCCGGGCAGATCACGGCCCGGCTCGCGGAGATCGGGGCGCCGGACTGATCCCCTCCGCCAGTCCGGCCCCGGGTCTGGCCGACTGGGCCCCTCAGCCCTCCCACCAGCAGGTCAGCGCCTCGCACTGCACGCCCGGGCCCAGCCCGATGATCAGGCCGGCGTCCCCCACCGCCGGCGGGTCATCGAAGTGCCGGGCCAGCACGTCGGCCAGGCTGACCGCGCCCATGTTGCCGTACTCGGCCAGCGACTGCCGCGAGCGAACCAGCTGGGCCGGGTCCAGCTTCAGCGCTTCGGCCAGGTTCCGCATGATGGCCGGGCCGCCGGGATGGGCGGCCACGATCCGCAGGTCCTGGCCGGGCGCCTGGTCCTGGTACCAGGTCATCAGCTGCGGCGCGATCAGCGAGACCGCCTCAGGCGCATTGCGGGTGGACGCGAACCGGGCCCCGCCCGCCTCGACCCAGAACCGGTAGCGTTCCAGGCTGCAAGGCAGCAGGAACGACCACGGGGCCCCCAGCCCCAGCCCCGGCCCGGGCGCCCGCCGGGAATCGCGGACGATCCAGGCCGCCGCGCCGTCCCCGAGCAGGGCGGTGAAGATGAAGTCGCTGTCGTCGGCCAGGCAGGGCTGGATCACGGCGCTGCCGAGGTCGGACACGACCACCAGCACCACCGCGTCCGGGTTCAGTGCCACCTGCTCGGCCGCCCGCTGCAGGGCCACCGCCGACCCGGCACAGCCCGACTGGGTGCAGGCGATCCGGCGCACCCCGGGCCGCAGGCCCAGCACATTACCCAGGTGCTCGGCGATGCCGGGCACCATCCATCCGCTGACCGACGCCACCACCAGCGCGTCGACCTGGGCCGCCCCGACCTGCTGCTGGTCCAGGGCCTGCCGCGCGGCCCGGCCGGCCAGCTCGAACAGGGTGTCGCTCACCCAGCCCAGCCCGGCCCGGGTGTCACCCTCGGGGTCGAGCAGGTCGTGGATGGGGCGCGACAGGTAACGGGTGGTGACCTGAGTGGCCCGGGCCAGTCTCAGGTGGCGCGGGGCCTGGGCCGGGTCCGGGTCCCGCTCCCGCAGTTCCTGCTCGATCTCATCCAGGCTGGTCGCGATGGCCCCCGGCACCAGCACCGGCCGGGACATGATCGCGGGCGGGGAAGTTTCGGTGCCCATGTCGGCTCCCAATGGCCGGAGCGGACCAGGCACCCGGCGCGCGGATGCCTGGCCGCCCCAGCCCCGATCAGTAGATGCCGGTTCAGTAGATGGTGGCGGAGGCGCTCGGACCACCGGAGGTGCAGACCCCGCCGTTGGCCAGGAGAGCGTCGCTGCCGGTGTCCACCCAGGAGGTGGCGGGCCCCCGGGTCAGCGCGCCCCAGCGGTCGTCCGTGTCCCAGGTTTTCCGGAGGGCCAGGCCGCCGCCGTGGGTGTGGCTCGACGTGCCGCCGCCGTCGCGCATCCAGTACTTCCAGTAGTAGGCGACCGCGGGCGTGGTGATGCTGAACCCGGTCTGGATGTCGACCGCGGCGTTGCCGACCGCGTACTCGTAGATGTAGGACGTGCCGCAGTTCCCGTCGACCACGTTGTCCGGGGTGACCGCGTTCGCGGCCCCGGCCGCCACCGAATACTGCTGGCCCTGGGCGTTGGTCCGGATCGTGTACCCGTGGGCCTTGGCCACCGCCGCGTTGAAACCGGTGATCGTCATCGGCACGGTCACCCGGGTCCCGTCCGGCGTGGCCGTCACCCGCGTCCCGTCGGGCGTGGCCGTCACCCGGGTCCCAGCCGGAGCCGCCGTGGCCGCCCCAGCCGGCAGGGCCTGCACCGCTCCGGCCGCCACCGCCACCGCCGCCACCGCACCGGCCGCGAACCTGCTTGCCTTGCGCATAATTCTCCCCTGTCGATAGATCCTCCGGCCCCCGCCGAAACCGCCCCCGTCGGTGATCTCGGTACGCCGCCGGAGCCTCGGCTCCGGCCCCCTGGAGGCCAACTTGATCCAGCCTCACAAGCGCGGCTTTCAGACCGCTGCCACCGCTCTGTCAGTCCGCACCAGCCCGCAGAAGCCCGAGAGATTCCGTCATTGATTGACAAACAGGCATGCCAAACCCAATACCGGGCAGGCGAAGGGCAGGGAGCATCGAGCAGGAAGGCGGAGCGATGAGCGGAAACAGAGCGGTTGCCTACATCGAGCCGGGCAAGGTCGAAGTACAGGACATCCCGTATCCCAAGCTGGAACTCCAGGACGGTCCCGGGGTCAACCCGGCCAACGTCGGCCGCAAGTGCGAGCACGGCGTGATCCTCAAGGTGGTCTCGACCAACATCTGCGGCAGCGACCAGCACATGGTCCGGGGCCGCACCACCGCGCCGGCCGGGCTGGTCCTCGGCCACGAGATCACCGGCGAGGTCATCGAAGCCGGGCGGGACGTCGAGTTCATCAAGGTCGGCGACCTGTGCAGCGTGCCCTTCAACATCGCCTGCGGCCGCTGCAAGAACTGCAAGGAAGGCAAGACCGGCATCTGCCTGAACGTCAACCCGGACCGGCCCGGTTCGGCCTACGGCTACGTGGACATGGGCGGCTGGGTCGGTGGCCAGGCCGAGTACGTGATGGTGCCCTACGCGGACTGGAACCTGCTCAAGTTCCCCGACAAGGACCAGGCCCTGGCCAAGATCAGGGACCTGACCATGCTGTCGGACATCTTCCCGACCGGGTTCCACGGCGCGGTGACGGCCGGGGTCAAACCGGGCTCGACGGTGTACATCGCCGGGGCCGGACCGGTTGGGCTGGCCGCCGCGGTCGGTGCGGACCTGCTCGGAGCCGCGGTCGTCATCGTCGGTGACCTCAACGCCGAACGGCTGGAGCGGGCCCGCAACTTCGGCTGCGAGACCGTCAACGTGGCCGAGGGCGACCCCAAGGATCAGCTCGAGCAGATCCTCGGCGTCCCCGAGGTCGACGCGGCCGTCGACGCGGTCGGCTTCGAGGCCCGCGGGCACGGCAGCGCCGACGCCCAGGAGGCCCCGGCCACCGTGCTGAACTCGCTGATGGACGTGACCGCGGCCGGTGGCGCCATCGGCATCCCCGGCCTGTACGTGACCGGCGACCCGGGCGGTATCGACGAGGCGGCCAAGATCGGCTCGCTGTCGTTGTCGCTGGGCACCGGCTGGGCCAAGTCGCTGTCCTTCACCACCGGCCAGTGCCCGGTCATGAAGTACAACTACGGCCTGATGCAGGCCATCCTGCACGACAAGGTCAAGATCGCCGATGCCGTGGGCGCCACGGTCATCCCGCTGGACGAGGCCCCGCGCGGCTACGCCGACTTCGACAGCGGCGTGGCCAAGAAGTTCATCCTCGACCCGCACGGCATCGTCGCCGGCCAGAATTGACACCAGAACCGACACCGGCCGCCGGCCGGTGACCGACGCGCCCCCTGGCCGCTTCTGACCCGGCCAGGGGGCGCTCCACTGGGCGGCCGGTCACCGGTACTGCTGTCCCGCACCACCGCCTCCAGCAGCTCACCCTTGGTCGCGTAGTGCCGGTAGAGCGCCCCGGCCGTGATCCCCAGCCGTTCCGCGATCATGGCCATGGAACGTTCGGGTACCCCAGCTCCACAAAGGCTTCTCCCCTTCGCTGAGGTGGGGCCAGGCTGGTCAGCGGCCCGGCCTGCCCCGGGGTGGTCCCCCGGACGAGCTACCCGCGACGGCCCCCGGACGGGCGATGGGGCGGCCCGGCCCGATCGGTAGCGTCGTCGGTACCGGCATTCATTCATACGTAAGGCAGGTTGATCGTGGCCACCGTCGAGGTCCGCCGCACCATGTCCGCATCGCCCGAGGCCGTCTACGCGCTGATCGCCAATGTCACCCGGATGGCCGAATGGAGCCCGGAATCGGCCGGCGCCGAATGGCTGACCGGCGAGCCCGGCACCGTCGGCGCCACCTTCCGCGGCGACAACCGCCGCACCTGGGTGCAGTGGAGCACGACGTGCACGGTCACCGTGGCCGAGCCGGGCCGGCGTTTCGCCTTCTCGGTCGAGTCCGTCGGCCGTCCCGTCGCCACCTGGGAGTACGAGCTGGCGCCGCGCCCGGACGGCTGCCTGGTCACCGAGCGCACCACCGACCAGCGGCCCCTGCTCTACAAACTGTCCTCGTTCGTCACTATTGGCCTGGGCCGCCGTACCTCCCGCAACCGCTGGACCATGCGCCAGACCCTCGACGCCCTGGCCCGCACGGCCGAGCGCTGAGGAGTTGCCGCCCTCGGTGATGGTGGCACACCCGAAGCTGCGGCGTTAGCACCCTGCCCGGGGCGGCGGATCGGCCGGGACGATGAGGGGCATGCAGGGTGGGGCGCGGCGGGCGTTTGGGTCGCTGGCGGGGAACCGGGCGCTGGTGCGGGTGCTGGCCGCGTACGTGATGTTCGGGCTGACCGAGGCGGCGGTGTGGATCGCCATGCTGGTGTACGCCTACGGACGGGGCGGCGCGGCCACGGCCGGGCTGGTGGCGGTGGCGCAGCTGGTGCCGGCCGCGATCGTGGCTCCGGTCGCGGCCGGGCTGGCCGATCGCCGGTCGCCGGTGTCGCTGCTGGCCGGGGGCTATCTGGCCCAGGCCGTGGGCATGGCCGGCACGGCGGTGGCGATCTGGGCCCATGCGCCGCTGGCCGCTTACGGGGCCGCGGTAGTGGCCGCGACCGCGGTGGTGGCCACCCGGCCCGCGCAGTCGGCCCTCATCCCGTCGGTGGCCACCACCGCCGATCAGCTGACCGCGGCCAACGTGGTGGTGGGCTGGCTGGACGCGGCCGGGCTGGCCGCGGCTGGCCTGCTGACCGGGGTGCTGATCTCGCTGGCCGGGGTGGGCAGCGTGTTCGCGGTGTGCGCCGGGCTCGGCCTGGTGGCGGTGCTGCTGACCGCCGGCCTGTCTGGACCAGCACTGACTGGACCAGCACTGTCCGGGCCGGCCCCGGCCGGCGAGCCGGATCCGGACACGGTGACGGGCGAGGTCGGCGCGGGGCTGCGGCTGGCGGTGAGCCAGCCCCGGCTCCGGCTCATGCTGGCCCTGCTGACCGCGGACGCCGTGGTGGTGGGAGCGCTGGACCTGCTGTTCGTCATCCTGGCCATCGCCGTGCTCAAGCGTCCGCCCGGCTGGACCGGTTACCTCAACTTCGGTTTCGGGGCCGGCGCGGTGCTGGCCGCCACGGCCAGCGCGGTCCTGGTCGGGCGCCGGCTGAGCCGCCCGATCATGGCGGCCGCGCTGACCTTCAGCGCCGCCCTGGCC
>DASXJM010000377.1:0-10041 GCA_036497405.1 Streptosporangiaceae bacterium
CGGTTGACCAGGAAGAAGAAGATGACGCCGGTCAGGGCGACCATGTACTGGCTGCCGGTCTGGGCGCCGATCACGGCCTGCACCGGCTCGCCGGGCGTCAGGTACTGAGCAGCCGATTCACGCATCGAATCACGAAGTGCCATGGGTCCTCCAGATAGGGCAACAGGCGGAACGGCGACGGCGGAGGCAGCGGGCGCGCTCACATGGAAGGCCGTTGTCCTGGGCGATCTTGACCCCGTAGATCTTGCCGGCGGCAAGTAACCGTTGAACGCCGGATCGGACGCTGCCCGGTAACAGCGTGGTCAAGTCCTCGGTGAACCTGGCCAAAAACTGGGCAAAGGCGGCGGCGTCCGCGGTCGGCCAGCTGCCGAGGTAGCCGTCGAGCCGGACGGCGGCGAGATCGAGACCGAGGTCTATCTGTTCGGCCGGTTCGCGGACGACGGGCGGCTGGTCCGGGTGGTGGAGACCACGCGGATGGTGCGCGGCGCCGCCACCGGCGCCGACCTCGCCTCGGCGCGGTGACCGCGGGCCGGTAGGGTTTGCTCGCCCACCCGGGCTGGACCGCGAAGGAGACACCGTGACCACGAGCGCCGACCAGATCGAATCGGCCCTGTCCGCGCTGAGCGACTCGCACGACCGGCTGGCGGCCGCGGCGGCCAAGGCGGCCGGGAACGGGGTGACCGGGCCGTCCTACTGCACGGACTGGTCGATCGCGCAGGTCCTGTCGCACCTGGGCTCGGGGGCGGAGATCTTCGGGCTGAACGTCGAGGCCGGCCTGCACGGCCGCCCGGCGCCGGGCCAGGAGCAGTACCAGCACGTCTGGGACGTGTGGAACGCCAAGAGCCCGCAGGACCAGGCCCGGGACGGGGTGGCCGAGGACGGCGAGCTGGTCGAGCAGCTGGCCGCGCTCACCCCCGAGCAGCGGATGAGCTGGCGGCTGGACCTGTTCGGCAGCGAGCGGGACCTGCTCGGCGTGCTGCTGCTGCGGCTCAGCGAGCACATCATGCACACCTGGGACGTGGAAGTCATGGTGGACCAGCAGGCCATGCTGCCCGGGGACGCGTCCGGGCTGGCCCTGGACTTCCTGCCCGAGCTGGTCGCCTACGTGGGCAAGCCCACCGGCGAGGAGCTCACGGTGCACGTGACCACCGAGCACCCGGAGCGGTCCTTCGAGCTGGCCATCGGGCCGGACAGCGTGGTGCTGGCCAAGACCGGACCCGAGCCGGCCGCGGGCGACGCCACCCTGCGGCTGCCCGCCGAGGCCTTCGCCCGGTTGCTGACCGGCCGCCTCGACCCCGAGCACACCCCGGCCGTGCAGGCCCAGGGCGTGGAGCTGGACCAGCTGCGGGCGGTGTTCCCCGGCTTCTGACCTGGCCCGTCCGGCCGACTCGGGCGCTGGCTCTGGGCCTGTTGGAGTGTGGGCGCCCGTGTTAGTTTGTGTCGGTGCGACACCGTTGTCCTCTTCTGGTAGCAACAGTCCTGGCCGCGAGCGTGATCGGCCCTGTGGCCGCCCAGGCGGCCACCACCCCGGCCCGCCCGGCGGCCGCGGTCAGTGACCCGGCCGCCCTGGTCGACCCGCTGGTCGGCACCGGCAGCGGCGGCGACGTGGTCGGCCAGGTCGACACGTTCCCGGGCGCGGACCGGCCGTTCGGCATGGTCCAGTGGAGCCCGGACACCCCGTCCCGGCCCGACGGCGGCGGGTACAGCGACAGCGACTCCAGCATCACCGGCTACAGCCTGACCCACGTGTCCGGGCCGGGCTGTGCGGTGGCCGGCGACTTCCCGGTGCTGCCCTTCACCGGCACGCTGCCCGCCGACCCGGCCTCGGCCACGGCGTCGTTCAGCCACAGCACCGAGAGCGCGCACCCCGGCTCCTACGCGGTCACCGCGGGCGGGGTCCGGACCCAGCTGGCCGTGACCGACCGGACCGGGGTGGCCCAGTTCAGCTACCCGGTCACCGGTTCGGCCCAGCTGCTGTTCAAGGTGGCCGACAGCGCCAACGGGGGCTCGGCGGCGACGTTCCAGGCCGTCGGGAGCCAGGAGGTCACCGGGTCGGTGACCAGCGGCCACTTCTGCGGCCAGCCCGACAGCTACACGGTGTACTTCGCGGCCCGGTTCAACCGGCCGTTCAGTTCCTCGGGGACCTGGGGCGGGACCAGCGCGGCCCAGGTGACCAGGTCGCCGGGAAGCACAAAGGTGACCGAGCACGGGAAGCAGGAACCCAGTAAAAAGACCTTCGATATAAAAAATAATGCTGTCGGCGACAGTAGCGCTGCGCATGGTGGGGTCAGTGTGGCTTCTGGGACTGCAGGTGGTTCCGGGGTGACCGGAGGCGAAGGGGCTGGTAGGGGCGCAGGGGCTGGTGGGGCCGTGGGAGCTAGCGGGAGCGGGGCGGTCGCGGGTGTGGGGCAGCAGGGTTCGGGGGTGGTCGCTGGGGGCTGGGTGGACTTTGACACCAGCAAGAACGCCGACGTGGGGATGCAGGTCGCGGTGTCGTATGTGAGCACGGCAGGGGCGCTGGGGAACCTGGCCGCGGAGGCAAAGCGCTGGAACGTGGGCGCGGTGGCGGCGCAGGCCACCGCGGCCTGGAACCGGCAGCTGGGGACGATCGCGATCCGCGGTGGGAGCCAGGCCGCGCAGGCCGGGTTCTACACGGCGCTGTACCACGCCTCGCTGGAGCCCAGCCTGTTCAGCGACGCCAACGGGGAGTACATCGGATTCGACAACAAAGTGCACCGGGTCGCGGCCGGGCACGCCCAGTACGCCAACTACTCGGGCTGGGACATCTACCGGTCCGAGGTGCCGCTGCTGGCCACCATCGACCCCAGGGTCTCGGCCGACATGGCCACCTCGCTGCTGAACGACGCGGCCCAGATGGGCGCGCTGCCCAAGTGGCCGGTGGCCAACGGCGAGAGCGGGGTCATGAACGGCGACGCGGCCGACCCGATCCTGGCCGACACCTACGCGTTCGGGGCCCGTGGCTTCGACACCGGCACGGCCCTGAAGGACATGGTGGCCGGGGCCAACGGCACCAGCCAGGTCGGGCAGGGCTGGTACACCGAACGGCCCAACGCCGCCGCCTACATCGCCAGGGGTTACGTGCCCAACGTCGCCTCGGACTCGATCAGCCCGGTGCCCAACGGGGCCTCGGAGACGCTGGAGTACGCGCTCGACGACTTCGCCATCTCCCGGCTGGCCGGGAACCTGCACCAGGGCGGGACGGCCAGCACGTTCAGCAAACGCTCGCAGAACTGGGCCAACCTGTTCGACACCGCCGACGGCGGCTACGTCGAGCCCCGGGACGCCGCGGGCGCGTTCCCGTCCGGCCCGCCGGTGCCCACCAACCTCAGCGGCTTCGGCCAGAGCGGCTTCCAGGAGGGCAACGCGGCCCAGTACACCTGGATGGTGCCGCAGAACCTGGCCGGGCTCATCCAGGGCATCGGCGGTGACCAGGCCACCAACGCGCGGCTGGACACCTACTTCAGCCAGCTCAACGCGGGCCCCAACCTCCCGTACCACTGGCAGGGCAACGAGCCGGCCCTGGACACCCCCTGGGCCTACGACAGCACCGGCGAGCCCTGGCGGACCCAGCAGGTGGTCGGGCAGATCATGAGCCAGCTGTACTCGCTGACCCCCGGCGGCGAGCCCGGCAACGACGATCTGGGCGCGATGAGCTCCTGGTACGTGTGGGCCTCGCTCGGCCTGTACCCGCAGACCCCGGGCGTGCCCCTGCTGGTCGTCGGGACGCCGCAGTTCCCGCAGGCCGTGATCCACGGCGCCTACGGGACGCTGACCGTGACCACCCACGGGACCGGCGGCTACGTCAACCACCTGACCGTCGACGGCCGTACCAGCCAGCACACCTACGTCGATGCCAGCAAGGTGCACCGGCTGGAGTTCGGGCTGACCGGGAGCCCGGACCAGACCTGGGGCACGGCGGCCGGGGACGCCCCGCCCTCCTACGGGGCCGGGCCGGTGACCTTCCCGGCCAGCACGGCCGCCGCCCTGACCGTCAGCCCGGGCCAGGTCCGGCTGGCGCCCGGGTCGTCCGCCCCGGTGTCGGTGACCGCCGACAACACGGCCGGCGCCAGTACCGCCGCGGTGACCTGGACGGCCACCGCCCCCGCGGGGCTGACGGTGACCCCGGCCGGCGGCACGATCAGCGCCCCGGCCGGCGGCACCGCGTCGGCCAGTGTCACGGTGGCGGCCGCGGCCAGCCTGGCCACCGGGTACTACCAGGTCACGCTGGCCGCCCACGCGGCCAACGGGGCGGTCATCCCGCCGGTGGCCCTGCTGGTCACGGTGGCGGCCACGGGCCAGTCGATCCCGACCGCCTACGTGTCCAACTACAGCGACAACACGGTCACCCCGGTCGACACCCGCACCGACACCGCCGGTCCCCCGATCGCGGCCGGCAGCGGACCGGACGGCATGACCGTGGCCGGCGGCGACCTGTTCGTGGCCAACAACAACTCGGGCGACGTCACCGTCATCGACACCACCACCAACGCCGTGATCAAGACCGTTCCGGTCGGCAGCGTCGCCGCCGACGTGGCCGCGACCCCGGACGGCAAGACGGTCTGGGTGACGAACTTCGGCGACGGGACCGTCCAGCCCATCGATGTGGCCACGCTGACCACGGGCAGCCCGGTCACCGTGGGCAGCCAGCCCGAGCGGCTGGCGGTCAGCCCCGACGGCAGCCAGCTGTGGGTGGCCAACCAGGGCAGCGGCACGGTCAGCGACGTGTCGCTGACCACGGACTCGGTGACGCACACAATCACGGTCGGGGCGGCGCCGTTCGGGGTGGCCGTGACCCCGGACAGCGGGCACGTCTACGTGACCAACGGCGGCTCGTCCTCGGTGTCGGTCATCGACGCCGCCAGCGCCAGCGTGACCGGGACCGTGACCACCGGGGCTGACCCGCAGTACGTGCAGATCAGCCCGGACGGGTCGGTGGCTTACGTGGCTGACTTCGGGGCGGGCGGGGTCACCCCGATCGCGCTGCCGTCCGATACGGCCGGGACGTTCATCGCCACGGGTTCCGGAGCCTATGCGGTCGGCTTCGCCCCCGGCGGCGCCACCGCCTGGGTCGTGAACACCAACGCCAACACGGTCACCCCGGTGACCGTGGCCACCGGGACGCCGGGGACCTCGGTGACCGTGGGCAACGTGCCCGACGGGGTGGCCGTCACCGGGTAGGTGCTGAGCTTAGATGCCGGACGGGCGGTGGCGGGCGCGGAGGTAGCGGGCGGCGACGGCGGGGCCGAGACCCCAGATGGCGTAGGCCCAGGGGGTGGCGAAGGCGACCGGGATCGAGATCAGGAACGAGGCGATGGCGGCGTAGCGGGCCGCGTAGTCCGGGTGCCGGGCCGAGGCGGGGGCGTCGTCGCGCAGCAGGTGATCCTGGGCCAGTTCCCGGCCCAGCCGGACCAGGCAGATCAGCGCGACCGCCTGGATCACGGCGTAGATGGTGAAGCGGACGCCGAAGCCGTCGGTCGAGGCGGCCAGGGTCCGGGCCGCGAACGGGGTCAGCACCACCATCAGCAGCCAGACCATGTTGATCCCGATGACCTTGTCGTTGATCCGGTTCACGTACCGGAAGATGACCCGGTGCGAGCCCCAGTGACCGCTGATGACCACGAAGCTGATGAAGAACGCGAAGTAGCCGTTCCAGTGGTCGCCGAGGAAGTCCAGCACGGCGCGGTTGCCGCCGTGAACGTCCGGGATCGGCAGGTCCAGGGCCAACAGGGTGATGGCGATGGCCACCACCGCGTCGGAGAACACCACGACCCGGTCGGCCGACCGGGCCTCGATCCCGGGGGAGTCAGCGGACCGGTGTTCGGGGGTGTCCCCCGGGGTGTCTGGAGCGGGCATGGGTCAGATTGTCGCAGTCGCCACCCGGCCCGGAGTCGCTACCATGCCGGTGTGGCCGACATCGACGTCCAGACACCTTCCATCGCCCGGGTCTACGACTACCTGCTGGGCGGCAAGGACAATTTCGCCGCCGACCGGGTCGTGGCCGAGAAGCTGATGGCCGCGGCCCCGCTCACGGTCGAGGTGACGCGGGAGAACCGGCAGTTCCTGGCCCGGGCCACCACCTGGGCCGCCCAGCAGGGCATCAGCCAGTTCGTGGACCTGGGCTGCGGCATGCCGACCGTGCCCAACACGCACGGCACGGCCCAGCGGATCGACCCGTCGGCCCGGGTCGTCTACGTGGACAACGACCCGGTGGTGCTGGCCCACCTGCGCGCGCTGGCCGCGCACGGCAATCCCGGCGTGTCCGTGGTCGACGGGGACGTGCGGCAGCCGGGCCCGATCCTGGACGCGGTGGCGGCCGGAGTCGACCTGTCGGCGCCGGTGTGCCTGCTGGTGGGATTCCTGCTGCACTTCTTCCCGGCCGACGAAGCCCGCGACACGGTGGCCCGGTACACGGCGATGCTGGCCCCGGGCAGCTACCTGATCCTGTCGGCCGGGCGCGGCGACAGCGACGCGGCCGACAACGGCTTCGGCGCCTACTCCTCCGGCGGCATCACCGTCCACAACCACTCGGTGGCCGACTTCACCGGTTTCTTCGGCCAGCTGGAGCTGGTCCCGCCCGGGGTGGTCGACAGCCGCGAGTGGGGCACGGACCAGACGGGGCCGCTGCCGCCACGGGACGGGCAGGTCATCGTGGGGGTGGCCCGGGTCTGACCGGGCCACCCCCAACGGCCTAGCTGCCGGCCTGGTCGGTGACCCGGCCGCGGGCGTCCTGAGCATGGTCGGTCACGTCCGACGCCTGGGACTGAGCCTCGTCCCGGACCGTCGACGCGGCGTCAGCCGCCGTCTCCTTGACCGACTGCGCCCGCTGCTGCGCGGAGTCACGCAGGTCCTGGGCGGCCTCCTGGCCGGCCTGCTGCAGTTGCTCGACCACCGGACGGCCCTTGTCCGCCGCTACGTCCTTGACCTGCCCCGCCACCTGCTGCTCGGTTTCGGTCGCGGGCAGCAGCGACGACAGCAGCCAGCCCGCGCCGAACGCGATGAGGCCGGCCGCCAGCGGGTTGCCGCGGGTCCGCTCCCGGGCCAGGTCGGGGGCGTTGCTGGCCACGTCAGCCGCTGACGAGGCCGTGGCCGCCACCGAGTCCCGGGCCGAGGCAGCGGAGTCGCTCACCGTCCCGCTCAGGTTGGAGGTGTGTTCCGAGGTAGAACCCATGATCCTGTCCTTCAGGCTGGTCACTGCGGTACGGGTCTGCTGGACCCGCCGTTCCACGATCCGCGGCGGGCTCACCTTGTCGGTCAGCGCGTCGACATCGGCACTCAGATTGGCTTGCGTCTGTTCGATGTTGCCGCGGATCTGATCCGGGTCACTGGTCATGTCAGCTCCTCACCGCTCCCTTGATCGTGTCCGGCAGCTCCTTGACCGTCTCCACGGTCCGCTCCGGTTTCGGATTGACCTGCTTGAGCCGAGCCCGGCCGACCACGAACAGCACGGCGGCGATGACGGCCCAGATGCCGGTGACGACCAGCGCGGCCCAGCCCTGGTCCATGAGGTTGGCCAGCCCCCACCACAGGGCGATGGAGGCGAACAGCACCACCATGTAGCCGGCGAACCCGGCGCCGCCGAGCATCCCGGCGCCCTTGGCGGTCTTGGTGACCTCCTCCTTGACCTCGGCCTTGGCCAGGTCAAGCTCCTGCCGCATGAGCGTCGACAGGTCCTGGGCCACGTGACTGACCAGTTCCCCGACCGAGGCGCTGGCGGGGTCCGCGCCGGCCGCACCGGGAACGGTGTGTGATTCCGGTCCTGGGTGAGCCATGGCTACCTCGGTCCCTCGTAGCCCGGCGTCGTCCCGGGCTCACGCGAGATCACCGGGTCGGCCGGGTAGGCGGGATCGACCGGATAGCCCGGGGCACCCACCCCGTATTCGGGCTCGGCCGGGTAGGCCGGGGCGGTGGGGTCAACCGGCTCGGTGCCGGTCGCGTAGCCGGGGGCGGCCGGGTAGGTGTCCGTCGGGTAGACCGGGTCCACCGAGGTGGCCGCGGGCACGCCGGGGACGGTACCGCGGCCGTAGTCCGGCCCGGAGCCGGAGCTCGGCTGGTCGTTGCTGCCCCGGTCCTTCAGGCCCCGGGTCAGCCGGCCGGCGGCCAGGCCGGCCACGGCCGCCCCGATCAGGAATGCCCCCGGCCGGCGGCGGGCGAAGCTGCGCACCTCGTCGAGCAGGTCGGCGGGCTGGCGCTGCTCCAACCAGGACGCCGCGCCGTGCGCCCGGTTGGCGGCCTGGCGGGCGAACTCGGTGGCCACGCCGGACTGGCCGCTGTTGGAAGCCATCTGGTCCAGTTCGTCGGCCACCGAATGCAGCTGCTGCGCGGCCCGCTGCTGCTGCGTGGAGGCCTGATCGGTGGCGTGCCCCTGGGCCTCCCCAAGCAGGTCACGGGCCTGGCGGCCGGTCTCGGCGGCGACCTGCTTGGCCTGGTCGGTGGCGGTCTGGGCGACCTGGCCACCGGCCGCACGGGCGTGCTGGCCGACATCTGAGGCTTGTTCGCGGGCGACGTCCGTAGTTGACGGCTCGCCCGCCGGTTCTGTGGTTCGCGGGGCGTAGGGCCCGGAGGACTGGGACATCCCCGACCTTCCTTCCATAGGCGGTCAAGCGGAGAACAAGAGCTACCCCGGCCACCCGGATGAAACAGGCCAGTTCAGGGGCGGGCGCCGCACGGGCCGGGCCTGCCGCCGGAAAATCGGAGCTAATGTTCCTGATCGGGCCAACTGATCGGGTAGGAGATCGCCGTGACCGCAGAGAACGCCGCCCGGCCCCGCATCACCGTGCTGGGGACCGGGTACCTGGGTACGACCCACGCGGCGTGCCTGGCCGAGCTGGGGTTCGAGGTGCTCGGGGTGGACGTCAACCCGGTGCGCATCGACAGCCTGAGCCGGGGTGAGCTGCCGTTCCACGAACCGGACCTGGAACCGCTGCTGCAGGCCGGGCTGAAATCGGGCCGGCTCGCGTTCACGACCTCGTACGCGGAGGCGGCCGCGTTCGGTGCGGTGCACTTCATCTGTGTCGGCACCCCCCAGCAGGCGGGCTCCAACGCGGCCGACCTGTCCCAGGTGATCGGCTGCGTGGAGGAGCTGGCGCCGCTGCTGGACCGGCCCTGTCTGGTGGTGGGCAAATCCACCGTGCCGGTCGGCACGGCCGCGGGGCTGGCGCGGCGGCTGGCGGAGTTGGCTCCGGCGGGGGACGGGGTCGAGCTGGCCTGGAACCCGGAGTTCCTGCGCGAGGGGCACGCGGTCCAGGACACGGTGCGGCCGGACCGGATCGTGGCCGGGGTCCTGGGCTCGGCCGGGGCGGGCCGGGCCGAGGCGGTGCTGCGGGAGGTCTACGCCGAGCCGATCGCGGCCGGGACCCCGTTCCTGGTCACCGACCTGCCCACCGCCGAGCTGGTCAAGGTGGCGGCCAACGCCTTTTTGGCCACCAAGATCTCGTTCATCAATGCCATGGCCGAGGTGTGCGAGGCCGCGCACGCCGACGTGACCATGCTGTCGGAGGCGCTGGGCCACGACCCGCGGATCGGCGCGGCGGCCCTGCGGCCCGGCCTTGGGTTCGGCGGCGGCTGCCTGCCCAAGGACATCCGGGCCTTCATGGCCCGGGCCGAGGAGCTCGGCGTCGAGCCGGCCCTGGCGTTCCTGCGTCAGGTGGACGACATCAACCTGCGCCGCCGGGCCCGCATGGTCGACCTGGCCCGCGAGCTGGTGGGCGGGTCGTTCGCCGGGCGGACGGTGGGGGTTCTGGGCGTGGCGTTCAAGCCTGACTCGGACGACATCCGGGATTCGCCGGCCCTGGATGTGGCGGCCACCATCCACGGGCTCGGCGCCGCCGTGACCGTCTACGACCCGGCCGCTCTGCGCCATGCCCGCCGGGCCCACCCGGAACTCGGTTACGCCGAGTCGGCCGCGGCGGCAGTGGCCGGAGCGGACGTGACCCTGCTGCTGACCGAGTGGGAGGAGTTCCGGGAGGCTGATCCGGAGGAGCTGGGTAAGGCGGTGGCCCAGCGGAACATCGTGGATGGGCG
>DASXJM010000378.1:0-2315 GCA_036497405.1 Streptosporangiaceae bacterium
GTGCGCGACTTACTCTGAGAGACGTACGTGACTAGTGCGCCGAATCGGTCATACGTGCACGGCCTCGTGCGGAAGTGGAGCAGGGATGGCTGCGGAAACTCCCCTTAGCGACGTCAGATTTCTCACCGTCTCCGAAGTGGCTACGATTATGCGCGTGTCAAAGATGACCGTGTATCGACTGGTCCACTCGGGCGAGTTGGAGGCCATCCGGGTCGGGCGCTCCTTCCGGGTCCCCGAAGCGGCGGTCAACCAGTATCTGCGGGACGCGTTCGTCGGCACCGGCTGAGCCCCGCCCCCTGAGCCCGATTGCTGCTGAGCTTTCCTTACCGGGCTCACTTACTCCAGGTACTGGCACGGGATGGTCCGGCCGGCGCGGTAACCTTGCAAACCGGGTCGATCGCCCAGCCGCCCTTGTTTTGGGGGCGGGCACGGTGCGTGGCCGTCTTCCGTACAGTTCGAGTGAGGGTGTTTACGTGGGCTCAGTCATCAAGAAGCGCCGCAAGCGGATGGCCAAGAAGAAGCACCGCAAGCTGCTCAAGAAGACCCGTATCCAGCGTCGTAACAAGAAGTAGCACGGACGGGGCTTCCTGCCGCCCGGCGTCCGCCGCCGCGCCTCCTGAGGGCGTACCGCGGATCGGTCGCGCCGTCCCGCCGCGTCAGGCACCATAGGCGTCAATGTCTATCTCCGTGCTCGTCGCGTTCGCAGGCGTGCTGGTCGCTGCGGTGGGCACCGGTCTCCTCGGAGGCCAGTGCATCCGCAGCCCCCGGATCAGCTATATCGCCTGGACTGTTGGCGTGTTCGCGCTCACCGTGGCGCTGCTGGCGCAGAGCATCGGCTTCGCGACCGGCTTCGCGGGCTGGTCGTTCCGGGTTGTTCAGCTGACCGCACAGCTCGTGGCCCCGCTGATGCTGGCCTGGGGCCTGGTCGAGCTGGTCGCCGCCAACACGGCGGTCCGGTTCGCGGCCCGGCTGGTCACCGCCGCCCTGGTGGTGGTGGACGGTGTGGTGCTGACCACCGACCCGCTGGCGGCCAAGCCGTTCAGCAAGAGCTGGCCGTCGGCGTCCGTGCACTATCAGGTCATCCCGCACTACGCGCTGATCCTGACCCACCTGGTGGTGGCGCTGGCCGCGCTGGCGGTCCTGGCCGTCTGCGTGACCCGGGAACGGGCCGGAGCGGCCGTGGCCTGGCCGCCGGCCGTGACCGCGCTGGCCGGGGCCGCGCTGCTGCTGGTCATGATGCGGCTCTCGCTGCCCAGCCCGGCCTACCCGGCCCTGAGCCTGATCGCGGCCGGGCTGGTGTGGTTCGGCACCTCGCGGATCGGTGACGTTCGCGCCGCCCCGGCCCGGGAGGCTGTCGACCTGGCCGCCGTGGCCGAGCGGGCTCGCCGCCGGCCGGGGCCGATTCCGCCGGACAAGCTGGTGGCCCGGGGGCCCGCCACCCACGACTTCGGCGCTGGGGACTTCCCGCCTGGCCGCCGGGTCGCGGGCCGGTCCCGGGGCGACGACCGCGACCGGCCGCCGGGCGGCCGGGATCTGAACGCCCGTGACGGCCTGACCCGTGACGGCCTGGCCCGTGACGGCTTCGCGCGGGACGGCGTCGGCCGGGGCGGCTTTGACCGGGACGATCTGGCCGAGGGCGGTCTGGCCCGGGACGGCTGGTCGAGAGACGATCGTCTGGCCCGGGACGGTTTCGCCGGGGCCAGTTTCGCCGAGGACCGGGAGCGTGCCGATCGGGGCCGGGGCGACCGCGACCGGCGCGGACAGGACCGGCTCGACCCGGACGGGCCGTCGCGGCGGCGCTACGAGCCGGGGGCGCCCGGGGCCGAGCCCGCCACCGGCATGATCGACGCCTCCGCGCTGGGCCTGCCCGATCTGCCCCTGCCCCTGCCCGCGCCCACCGCGACCGGGTCCAGGCCCGGGACCGACCTGGCCCTGCCGGTCACCCCGCCCCACGGCCTGATCGCCATCTACACCCTGCTCGAGGACCGGGTGGCCGACTTCGACCGGGCCGCCGACGAGGTCGCCGAGCAGGTCCGGGCCAACGAGCCGGACACCCTGGTCTACGTGATCCACACCGTGCCCAAGGCCCCCATGCAGCGGATCTTCTACGAGGTTTACCGGGACCGGGCCGCCTTCGAGCAGCACGAGAAGCAGGCCTACGTCCAGCGGTTCGTCACCGCCCGGCGCCCGTACGTCCTGGCCACCAACGTGATCGAGTTGCGGCTGAAGTACGCCAAGGTTTCCCCGCTGCCCCAGGCCGAGGCTCAGGCCGCGCAGGCCCGGGCCCAGGCGCCGGGCGGGAACAGCCCGGCACC
>DASXJM010000379.1:0-4735 GCA_036497405.1 Streptosporangiaceae bacterium
ATCTCGACCACCGGCTCCTCGGCCATTGGCTCGTCCGGCTGTCCGGCTGTGCACAACCGGACGCGGAAGTCGGCGTCAGGATCGGGGGCCGTGGTTACGGCCTCGTGCGCTGCTTCCCGGTGTCGCCGAGAACGGTGAGAGTGCCGTGGGCCTGGTCGCGGAGGCCACGCCAGGCGTCGGTGTCGAGGCCAGCCTGGTCCACCGGGACGCCGGGCGCCGTGGCTTGGAGGTCCTGCGCGGCCTGGTCCAGCACGAGGATCGCCGACAGGACGTCCGGCTCCAGCCCCTCGGGCGCCTCCAGACGGGACCGGAACACGCCGAGCAGGTCGTGCAGGTCGATGATGAAGCTGTTCATCGCCGACGCGTGTGCGTCCAGCAGTTCACCCTGCAGGTCCGGCAGCTCGGCCAGAAGGTCTATGTTCTGTCGCAGCCCGGCAATGACCCAATCCGTCCTGGTCGCCCTTCGAACGCGTCGTCGAACGACAGGGCCAGCTCCTCCATCGGGAGGTCCCGGGATTCCAGCCAGGCCACCTGCTCGGCGGCCGGTGCCGCCAAGACACGCAGTTCCTGCCTCAGGTGCCGGAGTTCGCTGACGCCGGGGACGTACTCCATGTCAGCAATACTTCCCGACACCGGAGTCAAACCTCACCCCGTTTACGAGCCGACAGCAAGAAGGCCCCCTCCGTTTCCGGAAGAGGCCTCTGACCTGCTGATTTGGTAGCGGGGGTAGGATTTGAACCTACGACCTCTGGGTTATGAGCCCAGCGAGCTACCGAACTGCTCCACCCCGCGTCGCGTGTCCATACTCTATGAACTTCCGGTGTCTTAGGCAAATCGAAGCGTGACATCGCTAGTGACCTGGGCTTCCACGGCGGCGGACGATGAGGGCGACGGCGGCGATGATGAGGGCGCCGCCGACCAGCATCAGCGGGGTGAGCTTTTCGCTGAGGATGACGGTGCCGAGGATGACCGCGACCACCGGGTTGACGTAGGCGTAGGTCGCCACCGTGGAGGTGGGCAGGCTGCGGACGGCGATGGCGTAGGCGGACAGGGCCAGGATGGAGCCGGGGCCGATCAGGTAGAGCAGGCCCAGCCAGGAACGGAGCGAGACCTGGCTCAGGTCGAACCCGTTGAACTCCCCGGTGGCGGCGGCCAGGGCGGTGATGATCGCGCCGCCGACGATCATCTGCATAGCCACGGTCAGGAACGGGCGTTGCGGCAGGGCCTTCAGGCGGCCGGACAGAATCGTGCCCAGGGCCCAGCAGACGCTGGCGAACAAGATGATCGCGATGCCGCCACCGTCGGCGCCGGTGGCCCCCGCGCCGTCCCCCAGCCCGGCCAGCAGGGCGACCCCGGCCAGGCCGGTCAGCAGGCCCGCCATCGGCAGCCAGCCGATCCACTTACGGGTCAGCCCGGCGTCCATGACCAGCAGCCACAGCGGCACCGTGGCCACCAGCAGCGACGCGAAGCCGGACGGGACGCTGCGTTCCCCCACCGAGACCAGGGCGTTGCCGCCGAGCAGGAGCAGCAGGCCGACGATCCCGCAGGCGACCCAGGCCGGCCGGGTCGGGCGGTCGCTGGCGCGGACCTCGGGGCCGCCGCCGCGCAGCGCGATCGGGTACAGGATCAGGCCGGCGATCAGGTAGCGCACCCCGGACAGCAGCAGCGGCGGGATCGTCTCCACGCCGACCCGGATGCCCAGATAGGTGCCGCCCCAGACCACGTACACGACCAGCAGGGCGGCCCAGCCGCCAAAGGCTTTCGGCCGTTGCGGTGACTCCGGGCGGGAGCCGGGGCCAACTGGCTGATCAGGGGTGACGGCGTCAGGCGAGGCGGTCGTGTTCATCACTGTCCAGCCTGCCGCCGGGTCCGCGTGGCCGCCAGTGGCAATAAAGCCATTCAGCGCACGATTCCTGCCACTGTCGATGGTGTGCTGCCCGTGAGGCTCGTGTGGTTTATGTTGCGAAGGAGATGGTGGCGTGAAGTGGGGCCGCTGAGGCAGCGACGAAGAGCCGGACGGTGACCGGCCGCGCCGGGGGGCGTGGGGTGGGTACGCTGGCCGCGTGTTGCGGCGGATCAGCGTACGGCGGATCAGCGCCAGCCCGTGGGTGCGGGCCGCGCTGCTGCTGGTGGCGCTCGGGTTCGCCGTGTGGGGGCTGGTGTCCAAGTGGCCCCAGGTACATTCGGCGCTGACTGAACTGGCTTGGTACGACGTGGTCGGGGCGGCGGTGGCGGTGATCGCCGCGCTCGGGTTCCAGATGCTGGCCTGGCGGGCGCTGCTGGCCGACCTCGGGTCGCCGCTGCCGCTGCCGGCCGCGGTGCGGGTCAACTTCCTCGGCCAGCTCGGCAAGTACCTGCCGGGTGCGCTGTGGGCCATGGCCGGCCAGGTCAGCCTGGCCCAGGACTACCAGGTGCCCAAGCGGCGCAGCGGCGCCGCCAGCCTGGTCAGCATGGCCATCACGCTGGTGGTGGGGCTGGCCATGGCCGGGATCGTGCTGCCCCTGGCTTCGGCGGGGGCGCTCCGGCACTACTGGTGGGTGCTGATCTGCATTCCGGTGCTGCTGGTGGGGCTGTGGCCGGGAGTGACGAAGTTCGGAATAGACCTCGCCCTCCGGGTGGTGAAACGGCCGCGGCTGGACCGGCCACTGACCCTGGGCGGCATGGGCCGGGCGGTGGGCTGGACCACGCTGGCCTGGGCCTGTTACGGGCTGCACGCCTGGCTGCTGGTGGGCGACATCGCCGGGAAGAACCTGCACATCCTGCTGCTGTCGGCGGGCGGTTACGCGCTGGCCTGGGCAGTCGGGTTCCTGCTGATCCCGTTCCCGGGCGGCATCGGGCCGCGGGAGCTGGTTCTGATCGCGGTCCTGTCGCCGGTCATGCCCCAGGGGCCAGCTCTGGTGGTGGCGCTGGCCTCGCGGGTCGTGATGACCGTGGGAGACCTGCTGTGGGCGGGTGTCGCGGTAACCGTGGGCCGCAAGGGACGCGAGGGGCTGGCGGGACCCGAGGGAATGCCGGAGGCTAGCGAGCCGTCGGCTGGAGGTCCGGGGGGCCCGGAGGGTCCGGGCGAGGGGCAGGTTCCGGCTGGGGTGCGAAGCTCAGCAGGGCGTCCAGGTACTCCTTCCAGTAGTGAGCCGGATCGGCGGCCCGCACCGCCGAACGCAGCCGCGCCACCTCCCCCGGCGCACTGATCTGGACCAGGGCCCGGAGCAGGTCGTCCTCGTCGTCGGGGGCGCACACCACGCCGTCGACGCCGTCGTGGACGGGGTCGGCCAGGGCGCCGGCCCGGGTCACCACCACCGGGAGGCCGTGCTCGAAGGCGAGCCAGGCGTTCTGGGACGACGTGGCCGAGCGGTAGGGCAGGACCAGGGCGTCGGCGGCGCCGAACAACGCGGAAATCTCGGGGGCCGGGACATAGCCGGGGCGCAGCGTGACCCGGCCGTTCAGGCCCAGGGAACTGATCAGGGCCTGGGTGTCGGCCTCGGCCCGGCCCCAGAACTCGCCGGCCACGGTCAGGGTCACGTGCTCCGGGCCCCGGGCCATGGCCCGCAGCAGCACGTCCAGACCCTTGTAAGGACGGACGATGCCGAAGAACAGCAGATGGCACGAGCCGGGGGCCGGAACCTGGGAAACCAACCTTCCATCATCAACTGCGGCATGATCATCGAGCGGTAGTGCGGGGCCGGCGGCGGGCAGGTGCGGCGGCATCCGGGCCGCCGTGACCACGGCGCCGGGGGCCAGTTGGCGGGCCCGGGCCGCTTCCTCGGCGGAATGGGTCAGGGCGCCGCCCGCCGCCCGCAGCAGCCATTGGGTCAGCTGCTTGTCACCGGGGCGGCTCTCGTGCGGCAGCACGTTGTGGCAGATCACCACGGTCCGCGGCGGCGGCCCGGCGGCGCGGGCCCGGCGGCCGGGGCCGCGGCCGCGCAGGGCGGCCATGATGCCCAGGTACGGGACGGCCTGGGGCGGGATCATCATGGTGAATGCGACCAGGTCGGCGGACCGGAGCCGGCGGCCGGCCCGCCACCAGCTGACCGGATGGGCCCAGGACAGGTTCTGGCGGGTGTTCGGGAACGGCTCGCCGTCGGGAACGTCGACGGTCTGGCGGCCGCCCGGGTACAGCCCGGCCGGATACTGGTGCCGCCACGATTCGAGCACCACGTCGTGACCGGCGTCGGCCAGCCAGCGGGCCAGTTCGGTGGTGTGCCGGGCGCCGCCCCCCTTGTAGGGGTGCGCCGGGCCGATCAGCGCGATCCGCACGGAGCCGAGGATAGCCGGGGGTCAGGTGTCGCCGCGGGACCTCACGATCAGGTCGGCCAGCAGCGCCATCGAGGCGATGATCAGCCCGGTCAGGAAGATCAGCACGGTGTCGATGGCGAAGTAGAACGGGTGCCGGGCCATGTCGTAGATGCCCTTGAGGAGGCCCAGGCCGAGCAGGAACAGCGCCACCGGCATGAGCACCTTGAGCGGGTTGAAGTACATCACCATGCGGAGCACCTGGAGGATGTACCGGTAGGCGTCGGAGACGAACTTGAACTTCGAGACCCCGGCCCGCTTGGCGTAGTCGATCGGGACGTAGGTCACGCCGTGTTCATTGGAGAGGAACGACAGGGTGATCGTGGTCACGCAGGAGAACCCGGCCGGCAGCAGCCGCAGGTAGGGCAGGGCGACCTCGCGCCGGAACGCCCGCAGACCGGAGTTCAGGTCGGGGATCTCGGAGTTGGTCAGCTTCTCGGCCAGC
>DASXJM010000380.1:0-12677 GCA_036497405.1 Streptosporangiaceae bacterium
TGCGGGAGATCGGCTACCCGCAGGCCGCCGAGAGCGCCCGGCATGAACTGCCGGATCCAGTGGAGATCGAGCAGATCGCGGAATTCGGGGAACGGCACGGCATCACCCTCGACACGCTGATCAGCGGGATGGGCGGCAGCCCCTGACCCGCACGACGCCGGCCGGCGCGGTACCGCGCCGGCCCCGGGCCGTCAGGCGGACGGCACCACGATGTGCTTGACGTCGGCCATGTAGCGGTTGGCGGCCGCGGCGGCCTCGTCCGGGGTGCTCCCAGCCTCACGGGCCACCATGTAGGCCGCGTACCAGTCCCACCAGTCGTGCTTGGGTGCCACCGCCTCGAACTTGCCGTGGTGATCGGCGGTCTCGTGCAGCAGCTCGGCCCGGGCGGCGATGGTCTCGTCGGTGGTGGCCATGGTGACCTCAGTTCCGATCTTCGTTGGTGAAGATCTGCAGGAAGAACAGGAACACGTTCAGGATGTCGAGGAAGATCGACGCGGCCAGGAACGGTGCCTGGCTGACGTCGGACGAGCGCCGCAGCCGCTGGAAGTCGAACATCGTGAACCCGGCGAAGATCACCAGCCCGAGCACCGAGTAGGCCAGGTCGGCTCCGGGAATGTGCACGAAGACCAGCACCAGGCCGGCCAGGATCAGGGCCAGCAGGGCCCAGAAGCAGACCCGGGCCACCACGGCCAGGTCGCGCCGGGTCGCGTAGCCGAAGGCGCCGAAGGCCGCGATGAACAGCGCGGTCGCCCCGCCCGCCTCCCACACCGCCCGCGGGTCGGCCGCCGCGTAGTAGGCCACCGTGGGCCCGACCGCCAGCCCGATCAGCAGGCCGAACGCGCCCAGCAGGCCGACGGTCAGCCCGAACGACCGCCGGGCCGCGAAGCGCATGGCGAACAGGGCCGCGAAGGCCAGGATGTAGGCCACGATGGCCAGCCCGCCGGTCATCCCGTGGCCGACCCAGGCGCCCAGCGCGAACAGGCCGGCGGTGCCGGCCACGTAGGCCATGGTCTGCGCGAACAGCGTGTGGGCCTGGTCGCGCTGGGTCCGGCCCAGCTGCTGGTAGGGAAGGGTGGTGGTCATGTCGGTTCCCTTCCGGGTGGCCGCGGCTGGTCCAGCCACCATGATCGCGAATGGCGGCTGGCCGCACCAGGGTAAGACCCTGGTTGCGCGCGGGCCCGGGTGCCCCACCGGTGCGGGGCGCGCCCGGCGGCGGCATGCTGGGACCAAGACCGGACCGGCCGAAAGGAGCCGAGCTCATGGACGGTGCCCCCGTGACCTTGACCGTCGTGACCAGCCGGGCCGAGGCGGACCTGATCGTGGGCCTGCTCCGCAGCGGCGGCCTGCGCGCCGCGATCTCGGCCGACGACGCCGGCGGCCAGGACCCCCAGCTGCAGCTGGACGGCGTCCGCATCCTGGTCGCCCGCGACGACGAAGCCGCCGCCCGCCAGCTCCTGGCCGACGCCGAGTCCGGCGCGGCCGGGGCGGAGGCCGAGGCCGACTAGGACCGGCGGGCTGGTCACGAGGCGGGGCCGAACCAGGTGGCGAGCGCCGCCCGCAGCCCATCCGGGGCCGAGCCGGCCGGTTCGCCGACGGCCGCGGCCCAGGCGACATAGGCGTCCGGGCGGATCAGCAGGGCGTCGGCGGGCCGGTGATCGGTGGACGCGGTGTGGATGTCGACGCGGTGCCGCCAGCCGTGGGCGGCCGCGCGCAGCTCGGGCCGGTCGGCCAGGTCGAGCAGGACGGGCCGGGCCGCGGCCATGAGCCCGGCGACGCTGGTGGCCGCGGCCCCGGTCCTGGCGCCCTCCCCGGTGTCCAGGCGCAGGTCAGGGGCGAAGGTACCGGCCAGCGGGTGCGGGCCGGGTCCGGGCATCGGGTAGCGGATGCTGGTGCCGGCGATGAGCTCGCCCAGCCGCCGCAACGGCTGCTCGTCGGCGACCAGCTCACCGAAGAGCTCGCGCAGCGCCTGGGCGGCCGGGTCCTGGCCGCGCCGCAGCGCCACCTGCGCCTGGGTCTGCAGCAGAGCGCGCGCGCCGGCGAAGTGACGTTCATCGTGATAGGTGCCGAGCAGGCCGGCCGGGGCCCAGCCACCGATGGTGGCGGCCAGCTTCCAGGCCAGGTTGACCGCGTCGAGCATGCCGAAGTTGATCCCGATCCCGGTCGCGGGGAACTGGTGGGCCGCGTCACCGGCCAGCAGGATCCGCCCGTCGCGGTACCGGGCGGCCTGCCGGGCCTGGAACCCGTAGCGCGACAGCCGGGTCACGTCGGCCAGGGGCAGCTCCGCGCCCAGCACCCGGCGGATGCTGGCCTGCAACTCGTCCAGGGTCACCGGCGTGTCATCGTCGGCTCGGCCGGGCTGGTCTTCGGTGGTCTGCAGCAGCAGCGTCCCGGCGGCGAGCGACCCGAAGCCGAACACCCCGCGGTCGGTCCGGGTGAAACCGGCCCGGAGCCGGCCCAGCCCGGGGACGTCGAGGTCACCGTCGTCCCGCCGGGTCACCGAGTCGGCCACGGTCGCCTGGGCCAGCCGGTTCACCTCCGGGTAGGTGACGCCGGGGAACGGGATCCCGGCCGCGGCCCGGACCCGGCTGTGGGCGCCATCGCAGCCGACCAGGTACCGGGCGGTCAGGTGGTAGGGCCCGTCGGGGCCGTGCCCTTCCACGGTCACCGTGGCGTCGTCCTGGCTGACCCCGGTCACCGCGTGCCCGAGGCGGATGTCCGCGCCGAGCTCGCCGGCGTAGTCGGCCAGCAGCCGTTCCAGCTGCAGCTGGGGAAGGTGTGCCACCTGGATCGGGGGATCAGCCAGCCGCGAGAAGTCCAGCTCCATGCCGCCGAATGGGGCCGAGGGGGCCGGGCCGATCGGGCGGCCGCTGGCCGCTTCGACCCGGTCCAGCAGGCCCCGGTAGCGCAGCAGCTCCAGGATCTGCCCGTTGAACGCGCTGGCCTTGGGGGTCTGCCGCCGCTGGGGCTGCCGCTCCAGGACCAGCGGCCGCACTCCGGCCCGGCGCAGGTCAGCGGCCAGCATCAAGCCGGTCGGGCCGGCCCCCGCGATGATCACATCGGCATCCATCAACGGCTGCTCCCCGGGTGGTCTTCGGTGGCGTCCCCGCGCGCTCCGGCTGGCACCAGCGGGGCGCCGGGCGGCTCGTCCATGATCGGCCGCGGCCCGGCGTCCAGCCGAGGATCGTAGCCGCGCGTCTCGCGAGCCGGGAGCTCCGGCCGCGCGGACGGTGCGCGCCGCCGGGCCCGGCGCGCCTGGCGGGCCTGCCGGGCCCGGCGTCCCGCCGCTGCTTCGGCGTGTATGTCGCTGATGTGGTCGGCGGCAAGTTGCCCGATGATGACCGGATGCATGATCTTCCCCTGTGTCGGCTGGGTCCGTGGATCTGAACGCTACGAATCCGGGGCCGATCCGGCGTCACCCGAAGGTGGCGACCCGGGGTGGAATTGTGCCGGGCCGACGATGGCACGATGGTGCCGGCGGGCCAGCCGTCCTGGTCATCGCCGGAGGTGATTACGGGCGGGAATACCGGGGGAGGGTCGGGTGTATGGCCGAGCCGTCCTTCGCGGCCCCATCGGAAGTGGCCGCTGCGCGAGACGTCCTGCTGGCCACGAAGCTGCATACGCCCAGTCCGCGCCCGGACCTGATACCCCGGCCGCGGTTGGCCGAACGCCTCGACGAGGGCCTGGCCTGTGGGCTGATGCTGGTGTGCGCCCCCGCGGGGTACGGCAAGACGGTTCTGCTGGCCGACTGGGCCCGGCGTGGCCAGCGGCCGGTGGCGTGGTTGTCGATCGACGCGGGCGACAACGACCCGGCGCGGTTCTGGCGCCATGCCGTGGCCGCGCTCGGCCGGCACCGGCCGGGGCTCGCCGAGCGAGTGGGCTCGCTGCTCGGGCCGCCCGCGCCGTCGTCATACGAAGGACTGGTGACCGCGCTCATCAACGATTTGGTCGCTCAGCCGGTAGCGGACGAGGCGCTGTTCGTGCTGGACGACTATCACCTCATCGACTCCGAGACCGTACACACATCGGTTGGTTTCCTGATCGAGCACCGGCCGCCGGGATTGCGGCTGGTGCTGGCCAGCCGCAGCGACCCGCCGCTCGCCCTGGCCCGGCTGCGGGGCCGCGGGCAACTGGCCGAGCTGCGCGCCGCGGACCTGCGATTCACTGCCGATGAGGCGGTGGCGCTGCTGCAGCAGGGGACACCCGTCTCCGGCGCCGGCCTCCCGGAAGCGGCGCTGGCGGAGCTGGCCGCCCGTACCGAGGGCTGGGCGGCGGGGTTGCAACTGGCGGCGTTGTCGTTGCGCGGGCAGCCTGATGCCGCCGGGTTCACGGCCGCGTTCACCGGAAGCCACCGTTACGTGCTGGATTTCCTGGCCGAGGAGGTGCTGGCGCACCAGAGCGAGCGGGTGCGCACGTTCCTGCTGCAGACCTCGGTGCTGGAGCGGCTGTCGGGGGACTTGTGCGATGCGGTGACGGGCGGCCCTGGTGGCCAGGACCTGCTGGAACAGGTGGAGCGGGCCGGGCTGTTCGTGGTCCCACTGGATGAGGTGCGCGGCTGGTGGCGCTACCACCAGCTGTTCGCCGACCTGCTTCGCGCCCGCTTGCGGCAGGAACAGCCCGGCCGGATCCGTGAACTGCACCGGAACGCTGCCGTCTGGTATGCGGAGCGGGGGCTGGCCGATGACGCGATCCGGCACGCGGTCGCCGCCGGGGAGATGAGCCGGGCCGCCCGGCTGATCGAGCAGCGCTTCGACGAACTGGTCTACCTGCGCGGCGAGGGGGTCACCGTGCAGCGGTGGTTTTCGCTGCTGCCGGACCACCTGATCCGGACCCGGCCCCGGCTGCTCTTGATCCAGGCTTTCCTGGCCGCCAACGGCGGCCACCTGGACTCGGTGCCACCGTTGCTCGACCGAGCCGAGCAGGCGTATCCGGGTCCGGCCGAGGAGCCGTTCGAGCCGACCGCCGGTCAGGCCGGCAGCATGCTGGTCAATGTCCCGGCGCTGATCGCGATCAATCGTGGGTTCCTGGCCCAGCTTCGCGGCGACGCCGAAGCTACGGCGGCGTTCGCCGCGCAAGCCCTGGGCGAGAGCAGGGAAGGCGAGTGGCGGCTGAGCTCGATCGCCCGCGGATACCTGGGCATGGCCGAATGGCTCCGCGGCCGGCTCGGGGAAGCGGAGCGCGCCTTCCTGTCCAGCAGTGCCGGGGGGCAGGCGGCCGGCCAGCCCGCCCTGACCGCGTGGCACCGTCATCAGCTGGCCCAGGTCCGGCGAGCCCTGGGTCGCCTGGACGCCTCCAGGCGAACCTACGAGGAGGCGCTGAGCGCGGCGGCCGTGCCCGGCCGGCCACCGGCGCCGACCGTCGCCCTGGTCTACGTGGGTCTGGCTGAGGTGGCCTACCAGCGAAACGAGCTGGACGATGCGCTCCGCTATGTCACCGAGGGCATCGCGCTGGAACGCCGGTTCCTGCCCGGGACACCACCGACCGCAGGCCTGGTGACCCTGGCCTGGATCCGGCAGGCCACCGGCGATCCGGCCGGAGCGTTGCGGGCGATCGACGAAGCTGGGCCGACCTCACCCGCTCCGGCCGGGGTGCTCAACCCGTACCCGGCGCAGCGGGCGCGGCTGCTGCTGGCTCAGGGTGACGTGGCCGCGGCCGCGCGGTGGACGCTGGAAACCGGTCTGCACCCGGGCGATCAGCCGTACTACCCGCGGGACCCGGGACATCTGGTCCTGGCCCGGGTGCTGCTGGCCCAGCAGCACCCGGCCGAGGCGCTGGCGCTGCTGGACCGGCTGTACACCGCGGCGGTCGCCCAGGACCGGCGCGGCAGCGTGATCGAGGCCGGTGCCCTGCGGGCGCTGGCGCTGGCCGCCTGCGACCGGGGCCCCGAGGCGCTGAACGCCCTCGCCGAGGTGCTCACGCTGGCCTGCCCGCAAGGCTATGTCCGGGTCTTCGCCGACGAGGGACCGCCGATGGCCGGGCTACTGGCCCAGCTGATCTCGGCCCAGCGGGCTGACCGCCTGCGAGTCCCGCTCGATTGCCTGGCCCGGCTCCAGCGCGCCTTCGACACCGGGCCCCCGACGGCGGGCTCCCGGGCCGGCCGGGCTTCCGTGCCGCTGCCGGGCCTGGTTGAGCAGCTGACCAGCCGGGAGGTGGAGGTGCTGGAGATGCTGGCGGCCGGCCGGTCCAACCAGGCCATCGCCAGCGAGTTCGTGGTCACCCTCGATACCGTCAAAAAGCACGTCAGTCACGTCCTGAGCAAGCTCGGCGCGGCCAACCGCACCGAGGCGGTCGCCCGGGCCCGGGAACTGGGGCTGATCCCGTAGCCGCGGTCGCCGGGCAGGATCTCACCCAGGTCATCGAACACGATGACGCCGTTGCACAGCAGGCTCCATCCCTGCTCGGGATGGAAGGCCACGGTGCGGGCCGCGTCCCGGTCCGGGCGGTCAGCCGGTGGGCACGGGGGTTGATGGGGACACATCGTCTTCCTCCGATGAGCGTGTGCGCTGCGTCCCTCGCACGCTATGGGGGCCGGCCCGCTTCGGCCTCACCCGTAAGTGGACATCTCAGGTGGAATCTTCCGCACGCTTCCGGGGGGCACCTGGGTGCCCCCCGGAACCGGAGCAGGTACTACGCATCCCCGCGGCGCATCCGGGCTGCGCCCAGGCCGAGCAGGACGACCGCGTAGGCGCAGAACACCGCGAACCCGGTCCAGGGCGACAGCGAGGTCGCCGCGTCGACGTGCACGGTGGTCACGGCCTGGCCGGCCGCACCGGGCAGGTACTTGCCGATGGTGTCGGACAGGCTGCCGGGCAGGAAGCCGACCAGGATCGGCACCGCGAACAGCAGGCCGAACAGGGCCGCGATGCCTCCGGCGGTGCTGCGCAGCAGGCCCCCCAGGCCCAGGCCGAGCAGACCGGCCACGGCCAGGTAGAGCGCGCTGCCGAGGACGGCGCGGGTCACGCCGGGGTCGCCGAGCGACACCGACAGGTGCTGACGGCCCAGGATCGTCTGGCCGCCCAGGAAGACCGCGATCGCGGCCGGGACGCTCAGCGCCGCCACCGAGGCGACCAGCACCGAGGCCTTGCCCCACAGCACGGGCAGCCGCCGCGGCACCGCGGCCAGCGTGGTCCGGATCAGCCCGGTGGCGTACTCGCTGGTGATCAGCAGGACGCCGAGCACTCCGGTGGCGATCTGGGCCAGTTGCACCCCGGACAGGCTGACCGCGGTCGGGTCGAACGAGGCGGCCGCGGCCGCCCCGTGCGGGGGCCGGGCCTCCCGCAGCAGGCTGTACAGGATGCCGAACGCGATGACCAGGATCACCGCCGACAGCAGCGACCACAGCGCGCCCGGCTGGGTACGCAGCTTGGTCCACTCGGCCTTCATCACCCGGGTCTGGGTCACCTTCAGCGTGCTCATGCTCAGTTCTCCTTCTCGAACGCAGGGGCGCGGTACTCGACCGCATCGTTGGTCAGATCCACGAACGCGTCTTCCAGGGACGTCTCGACCGTGGCCAGCTCGGCCACCGCGATCCCGGACGCGGCCGCGATGGCGCCGATCCGCTCGGCGGGCAGCCCGGTCACCAGCAGGGCACCGTCGTCGGCCCGGCTGACGGTCACGTCCGGCGACCGCAACTGCACGGCCAGGCCGGACGGGTCGCTGCTGCGGACCCGCACCGAGGACGGGGCGGCCGAGGCGATGAAGTCGGCCACGCTGGTGTCGGCGATCAGCCGGCCCTGGCCGATGACGATCAGGTGGGTGGCGGTCTGGGCGATCTCGCTCATCAGGTGCGAGGAGACGAAGACCGTCTTGCCCTGGGCGGCCAGTTCGGTCAGCAGGCCACGCATCCAGCGGATGCCTTCGACGTCGAGCCCGTTCACCGGTTCGTCCAGGACCACGGTGGCCGGGTCGCCCAGCAACGCGGCCGCGATGCCGAGCCGCTGGGCCATGCCGAGCGAGAACTTGCCGGCTGGCCGGTTCGCCACCGAGCGCAGCCCGACCGCGTCGATGACCTCGTCGACCCGGGCCCGGCGGATACCGGTGGTCTGGGCCAGCGCCAGCAGGTGATGGTAGGCACTGCGGGAGGGGAGGACCGACCGCGGGTCGAGCATGCCGCCGGCCTCGTGCAGCGGGGCGGTGTGGGCCCGGGGCGGGCGTCCGTTGACCGTGACCGAGCCGCTGGTCGGCTCGTCCAGGCCCAGGATCATCCGCATCGTGGTGGACTTCCCGGCCCCGTTCGGGCCCAGGAAGCCGGTGACCGTGCCGGGCTCGACGGTGAACGTCAGGTCCGAGACGGCAGTGGTAGCTCCGTAGCGCTTGGTCAGTTCGTTAATTTCGATCATGCTTCAACGGTGCCGTCTGGAACCGGTCCTGTAATTGGGGCAGGCCGCCGTGGCTGACTGGGGTACCCAGCCGGTGGTGATTACGGAAAACCCCACCCATGGGGGCCGGAGCGCCCCATAGTGCCCGGCCGATGATCCTTTGTACGTTGGACGTCATGGTCTGGCGCGCGATCAAGAACGCCCTGGCCGGCCTGATCACCGGGCTGGCCGGCGGCATCCTGCTGCTCGGGCTGCTGGTGATCTGGGGCTCCGCGCTGATCAGCCTGGTCGACGGGCCGGGCGGCTGGGAGCACGCGACGCTGTACGTCGCCGCGGTGGTCCTGATCCCGGTGGTGCTGCCCTGGCTGGTGCAGGGCCTGACCTCGCTGCAGCGGTCCCGGCTGCTGGCCACGCTGGACATCGAGATCGTGCCCGCCCGGACCACCGGCCGCGCCTCGTGGTCGGCCGGCCCGTGGCTGGCCACCGGGACCTGGCGCCAGCTCGGTTATCACGTGCTGGCCCTGCCGGCCGGGATCGGCGCCGCCCTGCTCGCGTTCCTGTTTCCGGTGTTCCCCGGGCTGGCCCGCTGGTCGATCAAGACCGACGAGCGCCTGGCCCGGAAGCTGCTCGGGCCGACCCGCCGCGAGCGGCTGGCCGAGCGGGTCGAGTCGCTGGCCCGCAGCCGCGCCGACCTGGTCGCCGCGGCCGACGCCGAACGCCGCCGCATCGAGCGCGACCTGCACGACGGCGCCCAGCAGCGGCTGGTCTCGCTGGCCATGAACCTGGGCATGGCCCGGGAACGTTTCGAGTCGGAACCCGAACCCGTCCGCGAGGCCTTGGCCGCCGCCCACGACGAGGCGATGCTGGCCCTGACCGAACTGCGCGAGTTCATCCGCGGCCTGCACCCGGCCGTGCTCAGCGACCGCGGCCTCGACGCGGCCCTGTCCGGCCTGGCCGCCCGGGCCCCGCTGCCGATCCGGCTGCGGGTGGATGTGTCCGAACCGGCCGCGCCCGGGGTGGAGGCGGTGGCCTACTTCATCGTCTCCGAGGCCATCACCAACGTGGTCAAGCACGCCCAGGCCACCCGGGCCGAGGTGGCCGTCACCCGGGTCGGCTCCCGGGACGGGGACGTGCTGCGGCTGACCGTCACCGATGATGGCCGGGGCGGCGCCGCGGCCGGCGGCGGCGACGGCACCGGCCTGCGCGGCCTGACCCAGCGGGCCGCGGCCGTGGACGGCACCCTCACCATCGACAGCCCGCCCGGCGGGCCCACCACCATCACCGCGGAGTTGCCATGCGAATCGTGATCGCCGAGGATTCGGTGCTGCTGCGGGACGGGCTGACCCGGATGCTGACCGCGGGCGGCTTCGAGGTCGTCGCGGCCGTGCCCGACGCCGCCGAGCTGCTCAAGGCGGTGGCCGAGCACCGGCCGGAGCTGGCCGTCATCGACGTCCGGATGCCGCCCACCCACACTGACGAGGGCATCAAGGCCGCGCTGGTCATCCGCCGCCAGTTCCCGGACGTCGCCCTGCTGGTGCTGTCGCAGTACGTGGAGGAAAGCTACGCCACCGACCTGCTCTCCGAGGCCACCAGCTCGGTCGGGTACCTGCTCAAGGACCGGGTGGCCCACGTCCGCGACTTCCAGGATGCGGTGCGCCGGGTCGCGGCCGGCGGCACCGCCCTGGACCCGGAGGTCGTGGCCCAGCTGCTGGTGCGCCGCCGTGACAACCCGATGGACCGGCTCACCCCCCGCGAGGAGCAGGTCCTCCGGCTGATGGCCGAGGGCCGCTCCAACGCCGGCATCATGGAGATCCTCAAGGTCAGCCCGAGCGCGGTCGAGAAGTACGTGACCAACATCTTCCTCAAGCTCGACCTGCCCCCCACCGGCACCGACCACCGCCGCGTCCTGGCCGTCCTCAAGTACCTGGGCAGCTGATCGCGGGCATCACACCGCCTCGACCAACAGGACCAGTGGGGTCAGCGGGCGCTGGGCCGGGATGGCCAGGCCGACTTCGGCCAGCGCGGCCCCGGAGACCTCGGCGCGGCCGGATCGCGGTTCCCCCAGCCCGGGGCGCCGCGGCGGGCGCGGCCCGGGGGTCACCTCGGTGATCCGGTACCGGCGGCCCGGATCCAGGCCCGGGACCCGCAGCGCGGCCGGCTGGTCGTTGCGGGGTTCGTCCAGCTGGACGTAGCACATCAGGGCGGTGGCGGCGTCCGCCGCGACCACCCCGTACATCCAGGCGGTGTCGTCGGGGGTGTCGAGCCGGACCATGCGGCCGGAGTGGATGAGCCCGCGGTGCCGTTGATACAGGCCGATCCAGTCGGCCAGCTCGGCCAGGTCCTCGGGCGAGGCCTGGGTGATGTCGGCCTCGATGCCGAAGTGCCCGAACAGCGCGGTGGCGCCGCGCAGGGACATCGGCATGAACCGGCCGGTCTGGTGGGAGAACGGCGCCGACACGTGCGCGCCCAGGTACTCCGGCGGGACCAGTTGCCCGGTCCAGCGCTGGATGGCCTGACGGGCCAGCGCGTCGGTCATGTCCGAGGTCCACACCCGCTGGACGTGCTCCAGCATGGCCACGTCGATCCGGCCTCCGCCCGCCGCGCACGACTCCCACTCCACGTCCGGGTGCCGGGCCCTCAGCTCGTCCAGCAGCTGGTAGACGGCCAGGGTCTGGGCGTGCGCGGCCGGAGCGCCCATCCTGGCTCCGCTGCCCGCGTCGATGATGTCCCGGTTGCAGTCCCACTTGATGTAGGAGATCTCGTACTCGCTCAGCAGGGCCGAGAGCCGGTCCCGCAGGTACTCGCGCACCGGTGGCCGGGTCAGGTCGAGCACCAGCTGGTGGCGCTGCAGGGGCGGTCGCCGGTGCCCGGCCGACAAGATCCACTCCGGGTGGGCCCGGTACAGCTCGGAGTCCGGGTTGACCATCTCGGGCTCGACCCACAAACCGAACTGCAGGCCGCGGGCCCGCACGTGGCTGATGAGCCGGTGCAGCCCGCCCGGCCACACCTCCTGGTCGACTTCCCAATCGCCCAGCCCGGCCCGGTCGTCGCGACGGCCACGGAACCAGCCGTCGTCCAGCACGTAGCGTTCGACCCCGAGGTCGGCGGCCGCGTCGGCCAGGGCCGTCAGCTGGTCCAGGTCGTGGCGGAAGTAGACCGCCTCCCACACGTTCAGGTTGACCGGGCGGGGCGAGCGCGGATGCGCGGGCTGGGCCCGCAGGTAACCGTGGAACTGGGCCGACAGGCCGTCCAGTCCGTCCCGGCTGGCGGCCAGGTACACCCACGGGGTGGTGTAGGACTCGCCCTCGGCCAGCGCGATCTCACCGGGCAGCAGCAGCTCACCGCCGCCGATGGTGGTGACCCCCGGCTGCATCCGCTCCCGGGGCCCGGCCGCGGACTCGGCCATGCCCAGGCCGGACGGCACCCGCTCGACCCGGTGCACGGAGTTACCGCTCCAGGCCACGTGCACCCCGTAGGCCTCACCGGTGCCGAACCCGAAGCCCGCGACCCCGGCGATCACCATCGTGGCCGCGTCGTGGCCGGTGTGCCCGCGGCGCCCCTCCCGCAGCCACAGGCCGTCGCCGAGCCGGTGCCGTTGAGGGATGCGTTCGGCGGTCTGCCGCCCGGTGAAGTCGAGCACCTCCCCGACCCGGGACGGCAGCGGGAACACCACCTCCAGCTGGTCGACGACGTACAGGTCGGCGCCGAGGTTGGTCAGCGTGTGCCGGGCCCTTATCGCGCCGCCCGGGACCGCCTCGACCTCGGTGACCAGGCCCAGCCCGGCGCTGGCGTCGGCGGCCTCGACCCGGGCCCGGCCGCCGTCGCAGGTCAGCGACCCGGGCCGGAACAGCGGCGACCAGTCGCGTCCCGCGAGCGGCTCCGTCCCGGAGCCGCCCGCGAGCGGCTCCGGCCCGGACCCGAGACGATGGCCGGCCAGCCCGGGCCGCCCGAACCACCCCTCCCCGTGCTCGGGCAGCAGCGGTCCGGGCCGCACCGCGGCCAGCAGCGCCGCGGCGTCGCCCGGATCCAGGCCCGGCGTGGTCGGGCCCACCCACGCGGCCGGCAGCGCGCCGGTGCGCGGGAACAGGATCAGGGCCGATCCGGTGCCGTCGGCCCCGGCCACCAGGGCCGGGGCCGGGCGGGGAGTGATCTCGACATGCTGCTCAGCGGTGGGGTCACTGACGCTCACGCAGGCTCCGATCGGTCAGTGCGGCCGTCCGGCCCGGGCGGGCCGGGCTCTCAGTTACCGGTTTTCAGGGCGTAGTCGGCATCGTTCCCCGCCTGTTTCAGCGCTGAACTCGCTGATTTCTGGCCCAGCCAGGCCGGGCCGAGGTCGTTCTGGATCTGCTGGAGCGCGGCGCC
>DASXJM010000381.1:0-7838 GCA_036497405.1 Streptosporangiaceae bacterium
GTCCTCGGCGGTCGGCATCAGGTCCGGGTGGGCCCAGACCGCGTCCCGGCCCTCCACCCCGCGGGCGTCGGTGAGACCCTGCCAGATGGTGGCGGCCTCGCGCAGCCGCCGGGGCCGCAGTTCCAGGCCGACCAGGGTGGCCATGGTCCGCTCGGCCGGACCGCCGGTGGCGCGGCGCCGCCGGATCGCCTCAGCCAGCGCGCTGGCGTGCGGCAGCCGGTCCTTGGCGGCGGCGTCGACCACGGTCGAAACCCAGCCTTCGACCAGGGCCAGCGCGGTCTCCAGCCGGGCCAGGGCCAGCTTCTGGGCCTCGGTGTTCTCGGGCCGGAACAGCTCACCGCCGGCCAGCGCGTCGCGCAGGGCCTCCGGGTTGCTCATGTCGATCTGCGGCATGGCCTCTTCCAGCCGGGACAGGTCGACGGTCATGCCCTTGGCGTAGGCCTCGACCGCACCGAACAGGTAGGCGGTCAGCCAGGGCACGTGCGCGAACAGCCGGTGGTGCGCGGCCTCCCGCAGGGCCAGGTACAGCCGCACCTCGCCCGCGTCCACGCCCAGGCCTTCACCGAACGCGGCCACCCCGGGCGGCAGCAGGGCCGCGGTGCCCTTGGGCCCGAGCGGCAGCCCGATGTCGAACGACCCGGTGACCTCGCCGGCCAGCTCGGCCACGGCCGCGCCGACCTGGCCGCCGATCATCGCCCCGCCGACCTGCTTCATCATCGCGCCCAGGCCGCCGAAGCCGCCGAGCCCGCCACCGAAGGCGCCGAACGCCTGCTTGAGCTCCTCGGGGGCGCCTTCCAGCTGTTCCGGGTCGACCTGCATCATGCTGCTCATGCCGTCCACCACGGTGGCGGCGATGGGCTCACAGAGCTTGGACCAGACCGGGAAGGTGGCCTCGACCCACTCCGACCGGCTCCAGGCCGCGGTGGTCTTGATCCCGGACGGGAACGTGGTGGCCTCTTCCAGCCACAGGTCAGCCAGGCGCAGCGCCTCGGTGATCTCGTGCCGCTGGGCGTCCAGCACGCTGGGGTCACCGGCGGCCGAGACCGCGTGCCGGGCCACGTTCTTGGCCAGGTCCCAGTTGACCGGGCCGCCCTGCCAGGACATAAGGTCGGCGAACTGGCGCAGCGCGTCGGCGAACTGGTTGGGATCCCCGAAGGGATTGGCGCCACCGAACGGGCCACCGGGACTGGGCGGCTGGCCGCTGCCACCGCCGCCGCCACTGGCGCCGCCGCCACTGGGTGGCTGGCCACCGGTTCCTCCGGGGTCCCCCGGCCGCCGCTCAGGGTCGGGCGGGCCGAAGCCGAACGGACGATCAGTCATTTGTCCGTCCTCTCAGGCAGGATGGAAGGGTCATGACGGTCCACGTTATCTCGGAAGCAGCCTAATTTGAGAAACGCACCAGGCCAGGTTCGCCCACGGCGCAGCAGTGGGCCGACAACGTGACCGCCGAACCGGTCGACCAGGACCCGGGCGACGGCCAGGAAACCGAGGGCAAGCACCCGGTGGTCGCGGTGACCGGGGCGGCCCGCGGGGTGGGCCGGGCCCTGATCACCCGGCTGGCCGAGTCCGGCCGGGTCCGCAAGGTGGTCGCCATCGACGACCACCGCGGCGACGTGCGCGGGGTGACCTGGCGAGTGGCCGATGTGCGCGACCCGGCGCTGGCCGGGCGCCTGGCCGGGGTGGACGTGGTGGTGCACACCGACCTGGACCTGGCCCCCGACGCTGAGTACCGGGCCCGGCGGGCGTTCAACGTGCGCGGCGCCCAGACCGTGCTGACCTCGGCCGCGGCTGGCCGGGTGGGCCGGGTGATCCTGGTCACCAGCGCGATGGTGTACGGCGCCAAGGCGGACAACCCGGTGCCGCTGACCGAGGAGACCGCGCTGGCCGCCGACATCGACAGCAGCGTGGCCGGTGACCTGCTCGAGATCGAGGAACTGGCCGACCGCTCGACCCGCGCCCACCCGGGCTTGGAGCTGACCGTGGTCCGGCCCGCGGCCCTGGTCGGCGAGGAGATCGACACCATCGTGACCCGGCACTTCGAGGCGCCGCGGCTGCTGACCGTGAAGGGCTGCGAGCCGCGCTGGCAGTTCTGCCACCTCGACGACCTGGTCTCGGCGCTGGAACTGGCGGTGGCGGGCGACGTGACCGGCCAGTTCGCGGTGGGCTGCGACGGCTGGCTGGACCAGGAGCAGGTCTACGAGCTCAGCGGCCTGCGCGGGATCGAGCTGCCGGCCGGCTTGACCTTCGGGACCGCGCAGCGGCTGCACCGGGTCGGGGTCACCCCGGCTCCCGCCGCCGACCTGCGCTACGTGGTCTACCCCTGGGTGGTGGACTGCGCCCGGTTGCGCCAGACCGGCTGGCAGCCGGAGTACGGCAACACCGAGGTACTGGAGTTTCTGCTGGCCGGCCGGGACGGCCGCCACGCGGTGGCGGGCCGGCGCATCACCCGCAAGGAGGCCACCATCACCGCCGCCGGCGCCGCCGCCGGGGCCGGGGCGGTGGTCGGGGCCGCCGCCATCTACCGGGCCGCTCGGCGCCGTCGCAAGGGCGGCGGCGCTTGATCGCCGTTAGAATCGGACAGTGAGCGCTATCCGTCTCGTCGCCATCCGAGACACCCAGCTGTCGGTGGACGAGGTCCACCAGGCCGTCCAGCACGACCAGGCGGGCGGGATCGCGCTGTTCGCCGGGGCCGTTCGCGACCACGACCACGGCGACCCGGTCACCGGCCTGAGCTACGAAGCGCACCCCTCGGCCGAAGCCGAGCTGCGCCGGGTGGCGCAGGAGGTCGCGGACAAGTTCCCTGCCCTCGGGGTGGCCGCCGTGCACCGGGTCGGCGACCTGGCCATCGGCGACCTGGCCGTGGTGGTGGCGGTGTCCTGTGCCCACCGGGGTGACGCCTTCGAGGCCTGCCGGATGCTGATCGACGAGCTCAAGGCCACGGTGCCCATCTGGAAGCACCAGCGGCTCGGGGACGGTTCCAGCGAATGGGTCGGTTGCGCGTAGTCTTCCGGTCATGCCCCGCCGCACGCTGACGCTCTACATCTCGGCCATCGCGGTGATCGTGGCCATCCTGGTGGCGGAACGCATCTCCGTGCCCTACGTCATCCTCGGCCCGGGTCCCACCCTGAACACGCTGGGCAAGGACCAGTCCGGGAAGCCGCTGATCACCGTCAGCGGGCGGACCGTGCACCCGACCAGCGGCCACCTCAACATGGTCTCCATCACCTACGAGGGCGGCCCCGGTCACGGGTTCAACGTGTTCACCGCGCTGCGGGCCTGGCTGGACCCGCATGAGGCGGTGGTGCCGGAGAGCGAGATCTTCGCGCCCGGGCAGTCGCAGCAGCAGGTCAGCCAGCAGGACCAGGTCGAGATGGCCGGCTCGCAGCAGTTCGCGACCGCGGCCGCCCTGAGCCAGCTGCACATCAAGTACCAGACCATGCCCGGGGTGGTCAGCGTGGACAAGGGCTATCCCGCCTACGGCAAGCTCAAGGCCGGGGACCTGATCACGGCGGTGGACGGCCAGCCGGTCATCAACGCCAGCCAGCTCACGGCGGCGATCAAGGCGCACGCGACCCAGCCGATCACCGTCACCGTCCAGCGGAGCGGAACGACCAGCCAGGTCCAGCTCACGGCCAAGCAGGTCGACGGCCGCCCCGTGCTCGGCATCATGGTCCAGGACCACTACAAGTTCCCGTTCACGGTCACGATCAAGATCGGCCAGATCGGCGGGCCCAGCGCGGGCATGATGTTCGCGCTCGGCATCATCGACAAGCTCAGCACCGAGAACCTCACCGGCGGCAAGTTCATCGCCGGCACCGGGGAGATCTCGGCCAACGGGGCGGTCTCACCGATCGGCGGCATTCAGCAGAAGATGATCGGGGCCCGGAACGCGGGCGCCACCGTGTTCCTGGCTCCGGCGGGCAACTGCGCCGACACCAAGGGCGCGGTGCCGGCCGGGCTGCGGGTGGTCAAGGTCAGCACGCTGGCCGGGGCGATCTCCGCCCTGCAGCACCTGAAGGCGGGCCAGCCGGTCCCGTCCTGCTGACGGGTAGCCCTACGCCCTGGCTAACCGACCGCAATGGTCAGGAACTTTTCCGGGCCCGAGTAAGTTGGTCCGGCGTGGCCCCCCGAACGCCGCCGTCGGCCAGCCCGCCGCTGGGCGGCCCGTTGCCGATGGCCCGGTGGATCCGGGTCCTCTGCGGGGTGTTCGCGGCGTTGCTGCTGATCGCGGCGGCGATCATCTGGACCACGACCGACTATCTGTGGTTCCGCAAGCTCGGTTTCGCCGAGGTGTTCCGGGTCAGCTACGGGGTCCGGTGGGCGATGTTCGGCGTGACCGGCGCCTTCGTGGCCCTGGTCACCGGGTTCAGCGCCGGGCTGGCCCGGGCCATGCGCCCGCTGCTGCCGGACATGCTGGTCCCGTCCGGGCTGGCCCGGACCCGGACGGCGCTGGACCAGAACTGGGGCCGGGTCCTGGGCGGGACGCTGCTGGTGATCGGGGCCCTGGCCGGGCTGGCCGGGTCCCGGTCCTGGGCGACCTGGGTGCAGTTCGCCAACCGGACCTCGTTCGGCCGCCGCGATCCCCAGTTCCACCTGGACATCTCGTTCTTCGTGTTCGTCTACCCGTTCCTGCGGCTGGTGCTGGCCTTCCTGTTCGTCACCGTCCTACTGGCCCTGGTCGCCGCGGCCACCGTGCACCTGCTGTACGGGGGGCTGCGGTTCCGGCCCGGCGACACCCAGATCACCCCGGCCGCCCGGGCCCAGCTGTTCGGCCTGCTCGGGTTCTTCGTCCTGCTCAAGGCGGCCGCCTACTGGCTGGACCGGTACGGGATCGAGTTCTCCTCGCACGACGTGATCACCAGCGGCGCCTCCTACACCTCGGTGCACGCCGTGCTGCCGGCCAAGACCGTGCTGGCCGTGATCGCGGCCCTGTGCGCGGGGCTGTTCTTCGCCGCCGCCGCCCGGCACGATCCGCTGCTGCCCGCGGTCGGGCTGGGCCTGCTGGTGCTGTCGGCCATCCTGCTCGGCGGGTTGTACCCGGCCACGGTCGAACAGTTCTCGGTCAGGCCTCACGAACTGGCCCGGGAGACCAGCTACCTGGACCGGCAGCTGGCCGGCACGCGGGAGGCGTTCGGCCTGACCCAGGTCCGGATCAGCACCTACCCGACCGGGACCGGCCCGGCCCCGCCCGCCAGCATCCCCGCCCCGCCGAAGCGGCCGGCCCCAGGGCACCGGTCCGATCCCGTGCTGACCTCGCTGCAGAGCGGCATCCCAAACCACGCGGTCGTCCAGTTGCCGGCCCGGCTGCGGCATCTCGCCCGCTTCTGGCCCGGCAAGCAGAAGTACCTGGGCGCCCCGCTGGACCGGGTGGCCAAGCTGGCCCCGTTCCTGACCCTGGACGGCAACGTCTACCCGGTGGTGGTCGGCGGCGAGCTCGACTGGGTGGTGGACGGCTACACCACCACCGACCGCTACCCGGCCTCGGCGCCCTTCGACACCACCGCCGCCACCGCGGGCAGCTCAGCCCCGGAGGGCCCGGGCCGCGGCGACGTCGACTACATCCGCGACGCGGTCAAGGCCGTGGTCCAGGCCGATTCCGGCCGGGTCACCCTCTACCAGTGGGACACCACCGACCCGATCCTGCGGACCTGGATGAAGGCGCTGCCCGGGCTGATCGAGCCGCGCCGCGACATGCCCCCGGTGCTCCGGGCCCACCTGCGCTACCCGGTCGACCTGTTCGACCTGCAGCGGGAGGCGCTGGCCAGCTATCACGTGAAGACCGCGGCCGCCTTCTACCACGGGCTCCGGGCCTGGACCGTGGTCGCCGGCAAGCCGGTGTCCCTGAACCTGTCCCTGCCCGGGGAGCGGGCCCAGGAGTCCTCCCGCACCGCCTCCTACACCCGCACCGGCAGCACCGCGCTGGCCGCCTTCCTCACCGTGGCCAGCGATCCCTCCCGGCCCGGCTACGGCACGCTCCGGCTGATGGAGATGCCCCCCAGCACCGTCGTGGCCGGCCCGAGCCAGATCCAGGCCGTGTTCCGGCGCGACCCGGTGGCCATCGGCGCGGTGGCCCGGCTGCGCCACCGCGGGGTCACGGTGATCCCCGGCCCGCTGGTCAGCCTGCCCGCCGGCCACGGGTTCCTGTACGCCGAGCCGGTCTACGTGGCCCGGCCCGGGCGGACCCCGATGCTGGGAACCGTGCTGCTCAGCTACGGCGGCCGGGTGGTGACGGGCCGCAACACCCAGGACGCGCTGACGGCCCTGACCCGATCCGGCGTGGGCTAGATGGTCTAGGCCATAGTCTGGCCCTCATGAACGTTACGGACGCGGTCGCGTTCGCCGGTCACCAGGTCCACGTGTGCCGCTGGCGTGAAGCGGGCACCCTGCTGCGCTGGCTCGGGCCGGACCTGCATGGGCTGCGGGTCCTGGACGTGGCGGGTGGGGACGGCTACTGGGCCGGGCAGGCCCGCCGCCGCGGCGCGGACGCGGTGGCCATCGACATCGCCGGCCCGAAACTGCGCCGGGGTGCTCAGCTGGCCCACGCTCCGGCGCTGGTTCTCGGCGACGCCCTGCGGCTGCCCTTTCCTGATGGATCGTTCGACCGGGTGATGTCGATCTGCGCGATCGAGCACTTCGACGACGGCCCCCAGGCCCTCAGCGAGATGGCCCGGGTGCTCGCCCCCGGCGGCGAGCTGGTGATGTCGGCCGACACGCTGAGCCGCCAGGCGCAGTGGCCGGACCTGTTCCAGGCCCACGCCCGGCGGTACCACGTCAAGCGGACCTACACCCACGGTGAGCTCACCGAGCTCCTGGCCGACCGGGGCCTGGACGTGGCCGAGTACGCCTACCAGTTTCGTTCGAGCTGGTCAGAACGCTTGTATCTGACGCTGTCGGCGCACGGGGGCAAGGTCGGATTTAACGCCGCCGCCCCGCTGGCCCCGCTGGTGGCCGCGGCCGACCGGGCCACCCGCCAGGACCAGGGCGCGATCGTGCTGATCCGGGCCCGGCGCGGCCCGGACGGCGGCCCGGTGAACAGCGTGGCCTCCTCAGTCGGAGAGGCGGTTACCAGGTGAGTATTGGCGCTGCCCAGCGCTGCGGGAAGGGCGTAGGCTTCGGTGCTGACGGGACATCCACAGCGTTGCTGACCTCCCGAACTATGAATACGGCGCACGGTGCCCGTTGAGGGTGGGCCCGTAGTGGGGTGGAAAGGAGCGGATGCGGCCGTGGCGCCTCGTGTGCTGGTTGACGCGACAGAGGTACCGGCTGACCGCGGTGCGCTCGGCCGTTACGTCGACGGGCTCCTGGTCGCACTAGGTGCGGTCGACACCGATCTGGCCATCGCCTGCCAGCGGTCCGACGAGGAACGCTACCGGCGCATGATCCCCGCCGCCGAGGTCGTCACCGCGCCGCCCACGATCACGCACCGGGCCGCCCGGCTGGCCTGGGAACAGTCCGGCCTGCCGGTGCTGGCCCAGCAGGTCAACGCGGACGTGATCCACGCGCCGCACTACTCGATGCCGCTGCGCCCGGGCCGGCCGACCGTGGTCACCATCCACGACCTCACGTTCTTCACCGAGCCCGAGCTGCACAGCCCGGTGGCCTCGGTGTTCTACAAGTCGGCCATCCGCACCGCGGTCCGCCGCGCGGCCCGGCTCATCGTGCCGTCCAAGGCCACCCGCGACGAACTGGTCCGGGTCCTGGGCGCCGACCCGACCCGGATCGACGTGGCCTACCACGGCGTCGATCACACGCTGTTCCACCGCCCGGACCCCGAGCAGGTCGAGCAGGTGTCCGACCGGCTCGGGCTGCACGGCAAGCCGTACATCGCCTTCCTCGGC
>DASXJM010000382.1:0-1822 GCA_036497405.1 Streptosporangiaceae bacterium
CCGTGACCACGCTGGCCACCGAGTAGCCGGACGGGACGGTCAGCGGGATGACCCGGCCGTGCCGCCAGGCCCACAGGTCCTGGCCGCCCGCGGTGAGCTGGCCGCGGACGATGGCGAAGGTGGCCGACTGCAGGGCGACCACGGTGGTGGACAGCTCGCCCGGCTGCAGCGGAAGCTGGTCCGGCTCGCCGCCGCGCCAGATGGTGGCCTGGGACAGTTGCTCGCCGGGCAGCTGCAGGGTCCCGCCCACCGAACCGTCGGCGGCCACCGTGTCCTTGCCGTCGCAAGCCACGCTCCCGCTCCCGCCCCGCAGGTCCAGCGGCACCTCGGTGCCGGGGACGCCACCCCGGTGGACCTGGGCGACCTCCTGGAAGCTGCCGCTCACGTCGCTGATGCCGCTGTAGGCGACGCTGCCGTTGGCCAGGATGTCCGACACGCAGTCCGGGTAGCCGAGCGCGATGCTGAACACGGGCAGCGACTTGAGCTGGCCGTCCCGCCAGACCGCCGGGGTACTGCTGGTGCCTTGGCCCACGCCGTCGATCAGCGTGACCAGCGCGGTGTGCCGGTCCGCGATCGAGACGATGGTGTTCAGCCGGGCCCCGGTGTCGATGGGGGTGCGGGTGTCGTCGCGGGCCACCAGTTCGGCGTTGGCGGCGATGGTCCGGTAGCCGGGCAGGTCGGTCTGCACGCCCCAGGTGCCGTCGGGCCCGACCGCGGTCACCCGGCTGTCGGTGGCGCCGATGACGGTGCCGCGGCCGCCGGTGGCGGGCCAGCGCACGGCCACGTCGTCGTCGGCCAGCCCGTCGGTGTCCCAGGACCCGCCCACCTCGGCCAGGTTGGTCAGGCCCACCCCCTGGCCGAAGCTGGTCCCCGCCGGTTGCGGCAGCGGCTGGCGCACCCAGCGGCCGAGCCCGGTCGGCAGCCAGCGCTGAGCGGTGCTGTCGCCCTGGTCGCTGCCGTCCGGCAACGTCCGCAGGATCGAGGTGGTCCCGGACATCGCGCCCCATGGGGTCACCGCCGTGACCGCCGTCGACACCGCCGTCCCGCTAGCCGATCGGGGCGCGGGCAGCCAGATCAGCGGCACCCGGGCCGGGCCGGCCGAGGTCGTGGCCCCGGCCGGCATGGCCGAGAGCAGGCCCGCGCCGAGCAGCCCGGCGGCGATCGTGGCCAGCCCGGCCCGGAAGGCCCGGTTTCGGTGTCGCGCCACCAGCGGCATACGGACCTCCCAGGCCAGGCCTTCGATAAGCGGATCGAACTTTATGGAAACCTTTCCGCCGAACTCCGTCAAGATCTTTCTTACTCGCGAGTAGGGCGGCGAGGAAAACATGTGGCCGAGCCGCTGGCCCGCTGTCTACGGTGAGCGCTTGTGAAGGACCGGCCGGAGGGGGTCACCGAGCGCGTGCTGCGGCTCGCCCTCGAACAGGGCTGGGACCTGCGCCCGGACCAGTTGCGCTACGCGCCGGTGGGCGCGGGCAGCTACCACTGGACGGCCCGGGGCCCGGCCCGCGTCCACGGCGATCGCTGGTTCCTGACCGTCGACGACCTGGACGGCAAGCCCTGGCTGGGGGACACCCGGGAAGGCGTGTACGCCGGACTCGAGGCGGCCCTGGACACCGCGCGCTGGCTGCGGGACCAGGCCGGGCTCAGCTTCGTGGTCGCGCCCGAGCCGACCCGGGACTCGGCGACCGCTCTACGACTGAGTCCCCGCTACGCCGTCGCCCTTTACCGCTATATCGAAGGTCGGAACTGGGAGTTCGGCCAACGACTGCCTCCGGAGGCGCGGGACCAACTGATCGACCTGCTGGCCGCTTTGCACCAGGTG
>DASXJM010000383.1:0-17851 GCA_036497405.1 Streptosporangiaceae bacterium
TGGTGATGAGTTTCCGGACACGTACGGCGGGCGTCTGGCTCGCGGCCACCGCGGCTGGGGCGCTGGCCCTGACCGCGCTGGCCACCCCGGCGGTAGCGGTACCCGCCGCCCAGGCCACGGCGTCCGTGGCCGCCGCGAAGAACCCTGCCGCGTCGGCCCGGGTCGTGTGGCGCCAGTTCCACGTCACTCCGCAGTGGGGGAGTTGCCCGGTCTCAGTGGCGGCCGCGCCCTATCAGTGCGCGACCGTACCGGTCCCGCTCGACTACCGGGACCCGGCCGGTCCCCGCATTGACCTCGCCCTGGTCAAGCTGCCCGCCGCCGATCCCGCCCATCGCATCGGGTCGCTGTTCGTCAACTTCGGCGGGCCGGGCGGGTCGGGGGTTACCATCCTGCCGCAGCGGGCCACCACCATCTTCAGCCCGGCCATCCGGGACCGCTTCGACCTGGTCTCCTGGGACACCCGCGGGACCGGCCAGTCTGCCGCCGTGCACTGCTTCGACAGCCAGGCCGCGGACAGCAGCTACTTCGCCTCGGTGCCCTATTTCCCGTACCCGGACTCCGCCGACGCCAGCTTCTGGTCCCTGAACGCTCAGCTCGGGCAGAACTGCCAGCAGCGGGCGGCCAGCCTGCTGCCTCACCTGTCCAGCCAGGACACCGCCCGCGACCTGGACCTCCTCCGCCAGGACGTGGGCGATCGCAAGCTCAACTACGTGGGCTACTCCTACGGCACGGTGATCGGTGCCATCTACGCCAACTTGTTCCCGCGGGGAGTCCGGGCCATGGTGCTGGACGGTTCGCTGGACTTCGCGGGTAATGCCACTGGTCACTATCCCGGTGAGGCCGGGCAGTACCCGGTCGACGTCCGCAACGGCGTCGACCGGGCCGGACAGGACGTGCTCGACCGGTTCCTCACCTTGTGCGCCGAGACGGGAGCCACCGAGTGCCCGTTCGCCGCAGGTGGTGACCTGCCCGCCAAGTGGCAGACCCTGCTCACCCGGGCGGCCCAGGCCGGCGCCATCCATTACGCCGGGGGGACCTACTTCTACTCCACGGTCGTCGCGATCACCTACTACGACCTGTACAAGCCGATCGCGGACTGGCCCGCGCTCGGCACGCTGCTGCAAGGGCTGTACACCGCGAGCGCCGGCACGGCCGCGGCCCTGACCCCGGCCGTCCGCGGCCAGGTCACCCGGGCCGTGCAGGACGCCCAGGACCTCTACCCGGTGAACAACGGCAACGAGGGCTACTACGTGAGCCAGTGCGCCGACATCGAGGCGCCGACCAGCGAGGCCGTCTACGACCGGCTGGGCGACACGGAGAACGCCCGGGTGCCCGGGTTCGGGCGGCTCGCCACCTACGACATGACGCCGTGCGCGACCTGGCCCGCTCTGCACACCGACGCCTATGGCGGCCCGTGGAACCGGTCCCGGGCCACGATCCTGGTCGTCAACTCGCGGCACGACCCGGCCACCCCGTACCCGGGCGCGGTGGCCGGGGCCCGCGAGCTCGGTAACGCGCGGCTGCTCACCGTGGACGGCGACGGGCACACCAGCGAGTACTCCGAGCCCAGTGCCTGCCGGGACACGGCCGGGCAGAACTACCTGATCACGCTGCGCCTCCCGCATCCCGGCCGCGTCTGTCCGGTCGACCAGCTGCCCTGGGGCCTGAACCCGGCGGCGTCGGGTGCATAGATGCGAGCGCCTTGGGTAACCGGCAGCGGACGTCCAGCATGAGGTGGTGCAGCCCGGATGACATACCCAAACGATCCCGGGTCCTACGGCTACCCGCCAGTCGGCCCGAGGCGCCGGCCGTACCGGCGGCATGCCATCTCGCACGGGACCGTGGCCATTCTGACCGCCGTCGCCGCCGTCCTGATCACCCTGCAGGTCAGCCACTCCGGCACCGGGATCAGCAACGTGCCGGGGGGCGGGGCTGTGCCCGCGCCGGGCCCTTCGTCCGCGCCGGCCGGCTCGGCCGGGACCGCGGCCGTGCGGCAGGCGGTGAACAGGGTCGGGCCCGGGGTGGTGCTGATCAACAGCACGCTCCAGTACAGCTCGGAAGCGGCGGCGGGCACCGGCATGGTGATCAACGCGGACGGCCTGGTGCTCACCAACAACCACGTGATTGCCGGGTCTACCAAGCTCACCGCCAAGGTGACGGCGACCGGCCAGACCTACCCGGCCACGGTGGTCGGCTACGACAAGACCGGGGACGTGGCCCTGCTCCGGCTGCAAGGCGCCTCCGGTCTGAAAACGGTTCCGCTCGGCAACTCCACCACCGTCCGGACCGGCACCGCGGTGGTGGCCCTGGGCAACGCCCAAGGGCAGGGCGCCGTGGTCCCAGCGACCGGGCAGGTCACCGGTCTGAATCGGACCATCACCGCCTCTGACCAGGGCGGTACCGCCAGCAGCGAGACGCTGCACGGCATGATCCAGACCAACGCCGACATCCAGCCGGGCGACTCCGGTGGCCCGCTGTCGAACTCCGCCAGCCAGGTCATCGGCATGGACACCGCCGCGCAGAGCGTCAGCAGCGGTGAGCAGCAGCGGTCCGCGGCCGGGTTCGCGATTCCCATCAACACCGCCCTGTCGGTGGCCCGGCAGATCGCCGCGGGCCAGGCCAGTTCCACCATCGCGATCGGCTACCCGCCGTTCGTCGGCATCCTGATCGGCTCCAGCACCAGCAGCAACCCGCAGACCCAGGCCCAGCAGCAGGAACAGCAGAACGGCTTCGGTGACGGAACCGGCGGTTTCGGTGGCTACAACGGCTTCGGCGGGTCAGGCTCCACGCCGCACTGCTACACCAGCAACACCGGGCTGACCGTGCCGAGTACCATCGCCCCGGCCAGCTCGGGCACGCTGATCGACGGCGTCATCTGCGGCAGCCCGGCCGCGACCGCGGGCATCACGGCCGGATCGGTGATCACCGCGGTCAACGGGCAGCAGGCCGGCGCACCGTCCCACCTGACCGGCATCCTGGCCCAGTTCCGGCCCGGGCAGACGATCTCGGTGACCTGGGTCAGCCCGTCCGGTAAGCAGTCGACCAGCCAGCTCCGCCTGGCCCAGGGCCCGCCCCAGTAACCGGCTACGACCCGAGGTCCAGCGCCGCGAACAGCTGGTTCAGCAGGTCCGGCAGGTCAGCCTCGGCGGCGACCCCGCCGAAGACGTAGTAGTCGGGCCGGATCACCACCGCCTCGTACCCGACCGCCTCCAGCCAGGACCGGTACACCCCGTCCACGTCGGCCACCGCGCCATCGGGCGGCTCGGCATCCGGGGGAAGGAGACGCAGCACGTGGGCGTCCAGCTGAGCCAGGGACCCACCAGCGTGACCTTCGATATCAAATTGAACGTCGTTATTACTGAGCACCACGAATCCCGGGCCGACCACCTGATCGAACCGCCCGAGGTCGCCGGCGGCGGTCCGGACCCGGCCCTGCGGGCTGAGCTGGCCAACGACCCCCGGCCCAGAAGCCAGCACCCCTGGACCCAGCACCGGGGGCGGGATCGGGGGCAGCGCCAGCTCGGGGCGCCCCTCGGCCTTGAGCATGACCTCGTCACGGGCGGCGGCCGCGGCCGGGTCGCTCAGGCAGATCACGTTGCCCAGTTCGACCGACATCCCGATCGCGTTCTGGATGTGGGCCGAACGCTCCGTGGTGTAGGTGTCCAGCAGCCCGTCGCCCGCCTGCCCGGAGACCACGCCGGACAGGACCAGGTCCAGCTTCCAGGCCAGGTTGGCCGCGTCGCGGATGCCGGAGCACATGCCCTGGCCCGCGAACGGCGGCATCAGGTGGGCGGCGTCGCCCGCGATCAGCACCCGGCCCCGGCGCCATTCGTCGGCCCAGCGGGCCTGGAACGTGTACACCGTGTGCCGCTCCAGGTCGGCGTTGTCCGGGGTCAGCTGCCAGCGCTCCAGCAGCCGCCAGGCGGTCGCCTCGTTGCTGAGCTCGTCGATCGTCTCGTGCGGCAGCCGCATGAACTCCCAGCGCCGCCGGCCCGGGCCACCCGACACCACCGTGGTCGGCCGGACCGGGTCGCAGATCTGCAGGTTGAACGGCTTCCACTCGCGTTCGGTGTCGTGCGGGACCACGTCCAGGATCAGCCAGTCGTAGAAGAAGCCCAGATCGGTCAGGCCCGTGCCCAGCCACTCGCGGACGAAGCTGTTGGCCCCGTCGCAGCCGACCACGTACCGCGCGCGGATCATTTCGTCCGGGCCGCCGTCCGCGCCCGCGGCCGTCACCTCGACGCCGTCGGCCACTTCGGACAGGCCGACCGCCTGCCAGCCGCGCCGGACCTGGACCGAAGGCAGCGACTCGGCTCGCGCGGCCAGCACCGCCTCCAGCCGGGGCTGGGCGAACATGTTCGACGCGGGCCAGCCGCTCAGTCCGGCCGCGCCCCAGTCGAAGTGCAGCAGCGTGCGGCCGTCGGCGTTCTGCCAGTCGTACTCGCCCGACGGCATGCTGACCGTGGCCACCTCGTCGCCGACCCCGGCCGCGGCGAAGATCCGGGCGATCTCGTCGTCGTAGTGCACGGCCCGCGGCCGCGGGTACGGCTCGGCCTTGCGTTCCAGCACCGCGACCCGGTAGCCGCGCTGGGCCAGCAGGATGGTGAGGACCTGCCCGACCGGCCCGTACCCGACGACCAGCACGTCGCAGTCGAGGTCGGCCATCAGCTTGCTCCGTGGCTACCGGTCATCAGCGCGGCCAGGTCGTCCGGGGCCAGGAACGAAGGCGGTGGCGGCGGCCCCCAGTTGTACAGGCCGCGCATGCCTTCCCAAGTCCGCGGGGTCCACAGCGCGTCGTCGACGATGCAGTCCAGGTCCGAGTAGTACTCGGAGAAGTTGCCGGCCGGGTCACGCAGGTACCAGAAGAAGTTCGAGCCCACGTGGTGGCGGCCCAGGCCCCAGATGTGCCGGGACGGGTCCTTCTCCAGCATCGCGGTCGCGCCCCGGCCCACCTCGTCGATGTCGTTGACCTGCCACGACGTGTGGTGCAGGAAGGCCACCGGGGCCTGCTGGACCAGCACGTTGTGGTGGTCGGTCGAGCAGCGCATGAACGCGGCCAGGCCCGGCACGGTGTCGCTGATCTTGAAGCCCAGGCCCTCGGTGAACAGCCGCTGCGAGCCGTCGGCGTCGGTGGAGCCGAGCACCACGTGACCGAGCTTGCGGGGTTGCACCGGGGTCTCGCGGAGCACGCCGGGGGCCCGGGTGTTGGGCCGCTCGGTGTGCCCGGGGGTGTTGTAGGGCGGGGACGGCGTGTCCTCCTGGCTGATCCGTTCGGCCACCTCGACCACCACGTTGACCTCGGTGCCGGGGTCGAAGGTGCGCACGCCGGTGGCGGTCTTCTCCACGGTCAGGTCCAGCCCGGCCAGGGACGCGGCCACCCGCTCGATGTCGTCCGGGTCGTCCGCCCCGACCCGCAGCTCGACCAGCCGGCGGCGGGGCGTGGACACCAGCCGGAGCTGCTCCCCACCGTCCCCGGTACTGAAGTTCCGCCCCTCATCAGCGGCGCCCTCAGCCAGTGTTGCCTCGGAAAGGCCAAATTCCCCGTAGTAGCCCGCGGTCTCTTCGACGTTGGGCACGCCGATGGTGATCCGGGTCAGCCGGTGCAGCCCCATCGCTCAGCCCTCCTGACCGGTGCCCGGGTAACCGGGCCCGGCCACGAAGTCGTTCCGCAACTCGCCCAGCCCCTCGATGGTGCTGGTCAGCACCGCGCCCGGCGGGATGAAACGCTTGGGATCGCGGGCGTTGCCGACCCCGGACGGGGTGCCGGTGAAGATGATGTCGCCGGGCAGCAGCGGGCACACCTGCGACAGCCGGGAGACGAGTTCCGGCACGTTGAACATCAGGTCCCGGGTCCGGCCGTCCTGGAGGACCTCGTCCCCGAGCCGGCAGCCGATGGCCAGGTCGTCCGGGTTGGCCAGGCCGTCGGTGGTGGTCAGCGCGGGCCCGAGCGGCGCGAAGCCCAGGAACGACTTGCCCAGCGAGAACTGCGGCACCGGCCCGGCCAGCTGGACGACCCGCTCGGACAGGTCCTGGCCGACCATGAACCCGGCCACGTGGTCGTAGGCGGCCTGCTCGCTGGCGCGCAGCGCCAGCCGTCCGATCGCCACCACCAGCTCGACCTCCCAGTCCACCGAGGTGCTGGGCAGCTCGACGGTGGCGTTCGGCCCGGTGATGCTGCTGGGGAACTTGGTGAACACGGTGGGGGAGTCGGGTCGGCCCATCCCGGACTCGTTGACGTGCTCGGCGTAGTTCAGGCCGATCGCGAACACCTGCCGGGGCGCCGGGGTCGGAGCCCCCAGCTCGGCCGGGTCCACGGCCAGGTCGGCGCGGCCCTCCTGCCCGCTGGCCCAGTCGCGGAACTCGTCCCACTGGCCGTAGATGGCCTGCGGGTCGGCCCCGAACCGGCCGTCGCTGGCCTTCTCCACATCCAGGCCGGCCCCGGACCCGTCCAGCAGGACCAGCCGCTGGCCGACGTTGGCGATGCGCACGTGGGACTCCCTTCCCCAGTCGTCAAAAGCAAGTTCATCCTCAGTAACCCAGAGTCGATTGTCAATAGAAAATCGATTCGGGGGCGAGTGATATTATCCTGCCATGGCCAAGCGCACGGGCGGCGAGAGTCTCGCCGTCGACGTCTATGACCAGCTGCGGACCGACATCTTCGACCGCCGGTTCGCCCCCGGGCAGCGGCTGAAGCCCGCCGAGCTGGGGGAGCGGTTCGGGGTCAGCATCAGCGTGATGCGGGAGGCGCTCGGCCTGCTGGCCGCGCAGAACCTGGTCCGGATCGAGCGCAACCGCGGCTTCCACGTGACCACCCTGTCCCCGGACGCGCTGGCCGACCTGACCCTGGCCCGCAAGATCAACGAGGGCGCGGCCCTGCGCCGGTCGGTCGAGCGGGGCAGCGTGAGCTGGGAGTCCGAGGTCCTGGCCGCGCACCACCGGATGGCCAGCGAGCCGATCTATCGGCCCGACGACCCGACCTCGCGCAATCCGGCCTGGGCCGCGGCCCACATCGCGTTCCACGACAAGCTGATCGACGCCTGTGGCAGCCCGGTGCTGCTGGACATCTGCCGCCGCCTGTCCGACGCCGCCGAGCTGTACCGGGCCTGGTCCGGAGCCTGGTCCGAAGGCCGGTCGCCGGTCCGGCGGGACATCGCCACCGAGCACCGGCAGCTGATGGAGGCGGCCCTGGCCCACGACGCCGACCTGGCCGTCGCGCTGTTCGAGGCGCACGTGGACCGGACCGCGACCATCCTCATGGACCGGGCCGACCCCACGGCCACCGGTCCAGCCCAGCCCAGCGCCGCGGAAAAGACGGGCTGACCGTGCCGGTCCTCCAGCCGTCCGCGATCGACCTGCACGCTCACTTCCTGCCCCCTCGTTACCGGAACGCGGCCCTGGCCCTGGGCGCGGGCCACCCGGACGGCATGCCGTTCCTGCCCGAGTGGGACCCGGCCGCCGCCGTGGCCATGATGGACGAGGTCGGCATCGCCGCCGCGGCCCTGTCGCTGTCCTCGCCGGGGGTCGACTTCGTGCCCGACCCGGCCGAGCGGCTGGCGCTGATCCGCGCGGTCAACGAGGACGGGGCCGCCGCCGCGGCTGCCCACCCGGGCCGGTTCGGCCTGCTGGCCAGCCTGCCGCTGCCCGACGTGGCCGCCGCCGTCGCCGAACTGGCCCGCGCCTTCGACGAGCTGGGCGCGGACGGGATCGGCTTGCACACCCACTACGACCAGGTCTACCTGGGCGATCCTGCCCTGGAGCCGGTCATGGCCGCGCTGCACGACCGGGGCGCGGTGGTCACCATCCACCCCACGTCGCCCTGCGGCTGGGAACAGACCGCGTTCGGCCGGCCCCGGCCCATGGTGGAGTTCCTGTTCGACACCACCCGGGCCGTGGTCAACCTGGCCCTGAACGGCGTGCTGGACCGCTACCCGGGCATCCGCTGGGTGGTGCCGCACGCGGGCGCGGCCCTGCCGGTCATGGCCGACCGGGTGGCCCGGTTCGCCCCGGTGATCAGCCCGGCCCCGGACGGCCAGGCCACGCCGGACGTGCTCGGCGGGCTGGCCCGGCTGCACTACGACCTGGCCGGGGTGCCGCTGCCGCGGGCCCTGCCCGCCCTGCTCAGCCTGGTGCCGTCCCGCCAGCTGGTGTACGGCAGCGACTACCCGTTCACCCCGGCGCCGACCGTGGCCGCGCTGGCCGGGGCCATCGCGGGCACCAACGTGCTCGACCCCGCGACCCGGGCCGCCGCCCTACGCGACAACGCCGCCGCCCTGCTGCCGCGCCTGGCCAAGTTCAATGAAGGCGTCCAATGACCCCGGGTCGTCGACCGCGCCCAGGCTGAGCACGTCGGCCAGCGGATGGCCGAGCATGATCCGCTTGACCGGCACCTCGAGCTTCTTGCCGGTCCGGGTGTGCGGGATGGCGGGCACGGCGAAGATCTCGTCCGGCACGTGCCGCGGCGAGGCGTCCCGCCGCAGCGCTCCGTTGATGGTCTCGCGCAGGCCGCCGTCCAGCTCGCGGTCGTCGTCCAGCACCACGAACAGCGGCATCCAGTAGCCGCCGTCGGGCTGGTCGACCCCGATGACCAGCGCTTCGGCGATCCCGGGCAGCTGCTCGACGACCTGGTAGATGTCGGCGCTGCCGAGCCGGACCCCACGCCGGTTCAAGGTCGCGTCCGACCGCCCGTGGATGACCACGCTGCCCCGGTCGGTGATCGTGATCCAGTCCCCGTGCCGCCACACGCCCGGGTAGACGCCGAAGTAGGCGGCCCGGTACCTGGCCCCGTCCGGGTCGTTCCACAGGCCGACCGGCATGGTCGGCATGGGCTTGGTCACCACCAGCTCACCCACGTCACCGCGGACCGGCCGCCCGGTGGGGTCGAAGGCGTCCACGGCCACGCCCAGCGCCCGGCAGGAGATCTCGCCCGGCCACACCGGCACCGTGGGCGCCCCGGTCACCAGCGCGGCCACGATGTCGGTGCCGCCCGAGGTGGACTTCAGCGGCACGTCCGGCCCGAACTGGTCGCGGACCCAGGCGAACGAGTGGGCCGGGAGCGGCGACCCGGTCGCCCCGATCTGGCGCAGGGCCGGGTTGGGCTCCGGGGTCACGCCCCGGCGCTCGCAAGCCTGCAGGTAGCCGGGGCTGGTGCCGACCACGGTGACCCCGTGCCGCGCGGCCAGCCGCCACAGCTGCCCGGCCTCGGGATGCCCGGGGCTGCCGTCGTACACCACCACGCTGGTCCCGTTGAGCAGGGCCGAGATGTTGAAGTTCCACATCATCCAGTTGGTCGTGGTGTACCAGAACAGCCGGTCGGCGGCGGTGAGGTTCATGTGCAGGCCGAGGGTCTTGGCGTACTCCAGGACCACCCCGCCGTGCCCGTGGACGATGCCCTTGGGCACGCCCGTGGTGCCGGAGGAGTACAGCACCCACAATGGATGATCGAAGGTCACCAGTTCGGGTCGCCGTACCGGACGGGGTCCCAGGTCGCCGGGCTCCGCCGGGGCGGCGGCGTCAGCCCACTCGGTCACCGCCCGGGGGTACGGGGGTGGGGGCAGGCCCAGGTGCCGGACGTGCAGCACGTCGGTCAGCGTGGGCAGCAGCCGGACCAGCTCGACCGCCTCGTCCCGGCGGTCGTGGCCGCGGCCGGCGAAGTGGTAGCCGTCCGCGGCCACCAGCACCTTCGGCTCCAGCTGGGCCAGCCGGTTGGCTGCCGCGCCCGCCGCGTAGTCCGGGCCGCAGGTCGACCAGATCGCGCCCAGGCTGGCCGTGGCCAGGAAGGCCACGACGGCCTCGGCCCCGTTGGGCAGGTAGCCGACCACGCGCTCGCCCGCGCCCACTCCGAGCCGGCTCAGCGTGGCCGCGGCCGCGGCCACTTGGCCCTCCAGCTCGGCCCAGGTCACCTCCTGGCTGCCCCCGGCTTCGGTCAGCGCGACGACCGCCACCGCGTCCGGGTCCCGGTCGCGGAACACGTGGCTGACATAGTTCAGCCGGACGCCCGGGAACCACTGGGCCCCCGGCATGTCCCGGCTGGCCAGCACCTGATCCGGCCCGGGGTCGGACTGGACGTCGAAGTACCGCCACACCGCCCGCCAGAAATCGTCCAGGTTCTCCACTGACCAGCGCCAGAGACTGTCATAGTCCGGCAGCTCGAGGTCGTGCTCGGCTTCCACCCAGCGGGTGAACGCGGCCAGGATGGTCTTCCCGGCCTCGGCCGGGTCCGGCCGCCAGCTCGGTTCGGGTTCCTGCTCGCCGGCCTGCTCGTCGGCCATTGGGGCCTCAGCTCCTCTCGACGTAGGACTCCAGCAGCGACGCGGTCTTGTTGATGTGCTCGGTGAGCAGGACCACGGCCCGGTCCGGGTCGCGGTCCAGCGTGGCCTCCATCAGCCCCCGGTGCTCGGCGGGCACATCCCGGGGCTCCTGGTGCACGTCGAACGACCCGGACCAGCGCCGGTACAGCTCGGCGGTGTCGCGCAGGCTGGCGGCCAGGTCCCGCAGCCGCGGGCTCGGGCAGGCGCTGAGCAGGGCCAGGTGGTAGTCCGCGTGGGCCCGGGCCCAGTCGTCGGTCACGGTCTCGCCCGCGTGCCCGGTGATGTACTGGGTCCGGGACAGCCGGTGGTGGCTGGCCACGACCCGGGCCTCGTATTCGACGTCGGCGTGCTCGATGGCCTCGCGCAGGCCTTCGCCCTCGATCAGGATGCGCACCCGGGAGATGTCCCGGACGTCGGCGATGTCCAGCTCGACCACGGAGAACCCCAGCTGAGGCGCGGCCACGACCAGGTCCTGTTCGGTCAGCCGGGTCAGCGCCTCGCGTACCACCGACAGGCTCACCTGGTGCTGGGTGGCAATGGTCCGCGGGCTGAGCTTGGCCCCGGGCTCGTACCGCCCGGCCAGGATGTCGGCCCGGATGTCGGCGTACACCGCCCGGCTCAGGCTGCGGTGCACCGCACGATCGGGCATTCAGCTCTCCTCGGGACTCAACCGAACCGTATCGCAGGGTTATCGACGCGATCGCTGGTGGTCATCGATCGCACCAATTGAAGCCGATCTCAGCCACCAGCAACGAGTATGAACAATCAAATCGATTTTTACTAGAAGAATCCTTGACATCGCAGCGAGCCGATATTCACACTCATGTCACCAACAGGCGAGATGAATCGATCGCTGTTCCGGAGGCCCAGGACAATGCCGTACAAGCCCCGTCGTCGCCGCTTCGCCCTCCGCGCCCTGGCCGCCATGTGCCTGGGCGCCGTCACCTTCGTCGCCGCCGCCTGCAGCAGCAGCGGCGGCGGTTCGTCCTTGGGCGGGTCGTCCTCAGGCGGCTCCAGCTCCGGGTCTGGATCCGGCTCCAGCAGTGAGCTGACCGCGGCCAACGCCGACGTGTCCCACTACACCAAGCAGGTCAGCAGCTACCCGGCCCAGCAGACGATCAGCGGGATCAGCCAGCTCAAGGGCAAGAGCGTCTGGTACATCCCGATCGGGGCGTCGGTGCCGATCCTGGCCGCGTTCGGCTCGGGCATGCAGCAGGCCCTGGCCAAGGTGGGCATCAGCTACCACGTCTGTGACGGCAAGTTCGTGCCCACCAACGCGGCCGCCTGCATCTCCCAGGCCGAGACCAACGGGGCCAGCGCCGTGGTCACCGGCTACATCGACTACGCCTCGATGCCGACCTCGTTCAACAGCCTGGTCGCCCACCACATCCCGGTGCTGATCGCGGGGGAGGCTCCCGACGGCGGCAAGACCTCCCACGCCCAGCTGGCGTTCTTCAACGCCATCGGCACCCTCGACCTGATGCAGAAGCTGGACATGGACGCGGTCATCGCCGCCAGCAAGGGCCAGGCCCACATCATCTACCTGGGCGTCACCGACTCGCCGCAGACCCTGGCCGGGGCCAGCTACGGCCACCAGTACCTGACCTCACACTGCTCGGGCTGCCAGCTCACCGAGATCAACTACAATACGGCCAGCATCAACAAGGTGCCGTCCCAGGTCAGCTCGGCGCTGATCTCACACCCGGACACCACCTACGTGGTCGACGAGCTGGACGCGGCCGCCCAGTACAGCGTGCAGGGCATCCAGAGCGCGGGCTACACCAACAAGGTCAAGCTGGCCGCGACCAACGGCGCCCTGGACTCCCTGCAGCGGATCAAGGCCGGCACCGTGCAGTTCGTGGACATCGGCACCAGCCCGATCTACGAGGGCTGGCAGTTCGCGGGCGGCATCCTGGCCATGATGCAGGGTCAGACCCCGACCTTCACCCCCGGCGTGGTCCGGGTGTTCAACTCGGGCACGGTCAAGGACCTGACCCTGAGCCCGGGCGCCTACACCACCAACGCCTGGTACGGCAGCGACGCCTACGAGCAGACCTTCCTGACCGCCTGGGGGGTCAAGTAGATGGCGGACCGGCTGGCCGTCCGGGCGCTGACCAAAACCTTTGGGTCGGCCCGGGTGCTGACCGACGTCGAGCTGACCGTCCGGCCCGGCGAGGTGCACGGCCTGGCCGGGCAGAACGGCTCGGGCAAGTCCACCCTGATCAAGATCGTCACCGGCCTGTACACCCCGGACCCCGGGGCCGGGTTCGAGGTGGACGGCGGGCCGGTGCGGCTGCCGGTCCGGTGGCCCGAGGTGCACGCGGCCGGCATCTCGGTCGTGCACCAGGACCTCGGCCTGCTCGACCAGCTCACGGTGGCCGAGAACATCTGCATCGGCGGCTACCCCACCACCCGGCTGGGCCGCATCGACCGGGGCCGCCGCGACCGGCTGGCCGCGGCCACCCTAGACCGGCTCGGGGTGCCGCTGGCCCCGGGCCGGCTGGTCGGCACGCTGACCGCCGCCCAGCGGGCCGAGGTGGCCATCGCCCGGGCCCTGCGCGACCACACCCCGGGCTCGGGCCTGATCATCCTGGACGAGTCGACCCGGGCGCTGTCCGGCGGCGACCTGGAACACATTCACCAGGTGCTGCGCCGGATCGCCGCCGACGGCAGCGCCGCCCTGATGGTCAGCCACAGCCTGCCCGAGCTGATCGCGGTGGCGGACCGGATCACCGTGCTCCGCGACGGCCGGGTGGTGGGCGCGGGCCTGCCCACCGCGGGCCTGTCCGAGGCGGACCTGGCCCGCCGCATGCTGGGCAGCACGGTCGAGGCGGTAGCCCCCCGCGAGTCAACGGCAATCTCATCCAACACATCAGTCACATCGGCATCGGAGGCCCTGGCGGTATCGGTCACCGCCCTGACCGGCCGGCGGCTGACCGAGGTCAGTTTCAGCCTGGCCCCGGGCGAGATCCTCGGCGTCACCGGGCTGCCCGGCAGCGGCTACGAGCAGATCCCGTACCTGGTCACCGGGGCCCAGCCCGCCACCGGCGGCCAGCTGGTCACCCGGGACGGGAAGGTCGCGCTGACCCGCGGCAGCGTGGCCGCCTGCCTGCGGGCCGGGGTGGTGCTGGTGCCCGAGCGCCGCGACCGCGACGGCCTGGCCTTCGAGCTCAACGTGCGCGACAACATCAGCCTGCCCAAGCTGACCCGCCGGGGCCGTCCCTGGTTCGTGGCCCGGCGCTGGCAGCAGGACGACGCCGACACCGCCGCCCGCACCCTGGGCATCCGGCCCGCCAGCCCGTCCATCCTGGTCAAGCAGCTCAGCGGCGGCAACCAGCAGAAGGTCCTGCTGGCCAAGTGGCTGAACGCGGGCCCCGCCCTGCTGGTCCTGCACGAGCCCACCCAGGCGGTGGACATCGGGGCCCGCACCGACATCCTGCACGCGCTGCAGCGGGCGGCCGACACCGGCGTGGCCGTGCTGCTGGTCAGCAGCGAGCCCGAGGACCTGGTCGCCACCTGCGACCGGATCCTGGTCTACGGCCACCAGGTTGGGCTGCGCCCGGCGCGGGCGGGCTCCCCGGAACAGCTCATCGAAGAGATCTACGCGACCAACGAAGCCACCGCAGGGAGCGGGATATGACCATGTCCGACCAAACTCGGGCCCCGCGGGCCGAGACTCCGCCGTCGCCGCCCGCGCGCGAGCAGCTGAAGGACCGGCTGCAGTGGTTCGGCTCCCGGTACGCGCTGATCGGCGTGTGGCTGCTGATGGCGGTCATCTACGCCTTCGTCACCCCGCACAACTTCCTGCGCATCAGCACCGCCCAGGCTGTGTTCGGCTCGCAGTCGCCGCTGCTGTTCCTGTCCATCTCGGCGCTGTGCACGTTCGTCATCGGCGAGTTCGACCTGTCGTTCGCCGGGGTCATGGGCCTGGCCGCCACCCTCGTCCCGGTGCTGGCCGGGTTGCACCACATGAACATCGCGCTGGCCTGCCTGATCGCCCTGGTCTGCTGCATCGCGGCCGGCGCGGTCAACGCCTTCTTCATCGTCAAGCTCGGGGTGTCCTCGCTGATCGTCACGCTCGGCACGGCCAGCCTGTACCTGGGCATCGCCGAGCTGCTGTCCAACCAGAACTCGGTGTCGGTGACCAACCAGCACTTCGGGCAGGTCGCGCTGCATAACTTCCTCGGCCTGCCGCTGTCCTTCTGGTACGGCGTGGTGCTGGCGGTGGGCTTCGCCTACCTGCTCAAGTGGACGCCGATCGGCCGTCACATCGTGTTCGTGGGCGCCAACCGCGAGGTGGCCCGGCTGGCCGGGATCAACGTCAACCGCATCCGGGCCGGCAGCTACATCGCGGCCAGCATCGTGGCCGCGCTGGCCGGCATCATGCTGATCGCCACCGTGGGCGGGTTCGACCCCACCGCTTCGCCCAGCTACCTGCTGCCCGCCCTGGCCGCGGTGTTCCTCGGCACCGCCGTGGTCATGCCCGGCCAGTTCAACCCGCTGGGCACGCTGATCGGCATCTACTTCCTGGAAACGGGGATTATCGGCCTGCAGCTGCTGGGTTACAGCGGCTGGGTCCAGGACGCGTTCTACGGCGCCGGCCTGGTCGCCGCGGTCACCGTGGCCCACCTCGTCCGTAACCGCACCCGGGTCGCCTGAGCCGGCCGGGTTCTACCGATTGGGGCACCGTGCGATTCATCAAGGCCGACACCGAACAGGGCCCGCGGCTGGGCGTCCTCCGCCCCGACGGCGTGGTCGCCCTGTCCGGTTCCGCCGGGGACCAGGCGCGGCTGGAGGCGCACTTCGGTGACGACGGCACCGCGCTGCGGCAGCTGGGCGAGGCCATCCTGGCTTCCCCGGCCGCCGAGGTCCCGCTCGACCAGCTGGCCCTGCTCAAGCCGGTCGACCCGGTGGCCATGCGCGACTTCATGGTGTTCGAGGAGCACATCCTGCCCCGCTGGCGGCAGCTGGGGCGCCAGCGGGGCCCGGACGTCTGGTACCAGCAGCCCATCGGCTACTTCAGCAACTCCGCCACCATCCGCGGCCCGCGCGACGCCATCGAGATCCCCGGCGGCTCCCAGCGCCTGGACTTCGAGCTGGAGGTCGGCGCGGTCATCGGCCGGGACGCCGAGTCGGTCACCCCGGACGAGGCCGGCCCGTACATCGCCGGCTACGTGATCTTGTGCGACTGGTCGGCCCGGGACCTGCAGTTCCAGGAGATGGAAGGCAGCCTGGGCCCGTTCAAGGGCAAGGACTTCGGCGCCTCGCTCGGCCCGGTCTTCGTCACCCCCGGCGAACTGGCCGGCCGCCGCGACGGCACCGGCTACGACCTGGCCATGACCGCCTCGGTCAGCGGCCAGGTCTACGGGCGCGACCAGTGGTCCTCGGCCTCCTGGTCGTTCGAGGAGCTGGTCTCCTACGCCTCCTGGAACTCCCGCGTCGAAGCCGGCTCCATCATCGGCAGCGGCACCTGCCAGGGCGGCTGCATTCTCGAGCTCTCCACCCGCCACAGCCCCGAGCAATACCCCTGGCTGGCCGCGGGCGACGAGGTCACCCTGGCCATCGACCTCATGGGCGAAATCCGCGCCCCGGTCCTGGGCCCCACCCGCGGCCCCTGGCCCGGCCGCCGCCCGGCCCCGGAACCGACGAGGCTCAGCTGACCACGATCACCCGGAAACGACGATCACTGAGTCCTGGGTGCCGTAGGCGTTCTCCTCGTAGCGGTCGGCGTCGGTCCCGTTCTCCCAGGTCTCCCCGTCGAGCAGGAACTTGTAGCGGTAGGTGCCCGGCACCAGCGGCACGGTGACCCGCCAGGCCCGGTCGTCGCCCCGGGCCAGGCTGATGCTCTCCAGCGACCAGTCGTTGAACTCCCCGCACAGGGCCACCCGGTCCGCCTGGGTCTCGGCCGGCAGCGAGAACACGACGTCCACCGTGCGCTCCGTGCCCGCCGCCTCACCGGTCACCCCGGCCGCCTGGGCCTCAGCGACCCGGGTGTTCCCGGCCGCCCACGACTCGCCGACCCCGGCCTCGTCGGCCCGGAGCGCCTCTTCGGTCTTCCGGGCCTCTTCGGTCCGCTGCACCTCTTCGGCCGCCCGGTCATCGGCGGCCTCGGCCTCATCGGACGCCTGCGTCCAGACCTCGTCAGTCACTCCAGCTCCATCCGTCGCCGTGGCTTCAGCATCCCCACGGGCCGCCTCAGCCTCGCCAGCCCCAGCCGTCCCATCAGCCTCAGCAGGATCGCCAGCCCTAGCAGACTCGTCGGCCTCGTCCCGCTCGTTATCCCGCCGCAAGTCCTGCCCGCGCTGGGAGATCTCGTCGTCGTCGAGCAGCCGCCCGGCCAGCTCGTCCATGGCCCCCAGGAACCGGCGGTACCCCTGCCGCACCGGCGCGCCCTCGTCCCAGTGCCGCTCGATGACCTTCTCGCCGAGCTGGTCCAACTGGTCGCGGACCGCTTCGTAGGGCTGCTTGCCCGCGCGGCGTGCGTTGTTCGAGTCCATCGTGATGATCTTCCTCGGTCCCTTGGTGCCGGTGCCCACTACGGACACTATTGCCCACCCCGCACGCCCGGATGTCCCCGGGGTTTCACCACAGCAAACGCCCCACGCCAGCTGCGCCCACGCGACGCCTACCGCGCACCGAGCCAACCCTCAGCAACCCTTCAGCCAAACCGGCTACCTTGACGTCATGGACGAATTCCGGGCCCGCCGGGTGGTTGACCAGCTGCGTGACCGTGGCGTCAACGCCCACCTGCTCCGGGCCGGCACCAGCCAGTACGGAGTCCGGGTGTCGCTGCCCGGTGGCCGCAACGCCGAGTGGGACACCGACGGCACCGCCGGGCTCGAAGCCCAGGTCATGAAGGACGGCATGCTGGTCGGCTTCGTGCCCCAGCTCGAGGGCTCCGAGGACTTCGACGAGGCCCTGATCGTCGACGCCATCGCCCGCACCGACTACGACCAGCCCATTGCCCGCCAGCGCGCCACCGCCCCGTCGGCCCCCCCGCTCACCCGCGAAGGTGGCCTCTTCCGCCGCTTCCTCGACGGCTTCCGCTACCGCTGACCAGCCGCCGCCGGCGCCGGCCCCTCGGCCAGGTGCCGGGCCAGCTTCCGCAGCAGGGCGGCCAGTTCGGCGTGCTGCTCCGGGTTCCAGTCGGCCACCAGGTCGGCCACGGCGTCGTGCCGGGCTCCGACCAGCCGCTCGGCCGCCGCTTCCCCGGAAGCGGTCAGCATGACCGTCCCGTCCAGCCCCACCGGCGGCCCGCCCGGAACTCCGGTCTCACCCGGGACCCCCGCCGCCGGCCGCGCCGGCGACGCCGAACTCACCAGTCCGCGTCCGATCAGGTTCCCGAGCAGCAGCCGGATGGTGTCTTCGGGCAGCTCCAGGCGCTGGCTCAGGGCGGGCACGTCGTCACCCGGATGCTCGTGCACGCGGAGCAGCATCCAGCAGCCGGCCGCGTCGATGGTGACCCCGGCCCGGTCAGCCAGCTTCTCGTAGATCCGCTCCCGGGGCTGGCCACTGGTCAGAACGCTGAGGGCCCGGCCGATCTC
>DASXJM010000384.1:0-5415 GCA_036497405.1 Streptosporangiaceae bacterium
CCGGGACGGGATCCGGGCCCGGCTGCGGGGGCGGGCCGGGTAGCGGGGCTCGGTGCGGACCGACCCCAGGCGGCGCGCGAGGGAGACCAGCCGCCGCTCGCGGGCGAGCTGGGCTTCCAGCTCACGCCAGCGGCGTTCCTCGTACTCTGACATCGGCATCTGTGGTTCCCCGTTTCCGAGGCGGCAGCTAGCTGGCCCTTACCAGTCGATCACGGGCAGGCCGCCCGCGCAATCGGGGATTCATCACATCCGGCCGGCCACCCGGGGCCGCCCACGGTGATGGCCCCGCCACCGGGCGGGGATGACGCTTTTATCGCGGGCCGCCGTCGGTTTTATGCTGACCGCCACCAACCAGCGTTTTATATATATCTAATGTCGCTTCGCCGGCGGCCCAGCCGTCCTGGCGTTCCCCCTGAGGAGTCGAGAACGTTGCCCGAGACCACGCCCACCGTGCCTGACCGGCCGTCCCTGGACGGCATCGACGTCAAGTGGGCGCAGGTATGGGACGAGGTAGGGCTGTACCGGTTCCCGAAGTCGTCCGACCGGGCCGAAGTGTTCTCGATCGACACCCCGCCGCCCACGGTGAGCGGGTCGCTGCACGTGGGACACGTGTTCTCCTACACCCACACCGACGTGGTGGCCCGGTTCCAGCGGATGACCGGCAAGCACGTGTTCTACCCGATGGGCTGGGACGACAACGGCCTGCCGACCGAGCGCCGGGTGCAGAACTACTACGGGGTGCGCTGCGACCCGTCGCTGCCGTACGACCCGGACTACACCGCACCGGCGGCGCCCGCGGCCAAGGGCCAGCGCCCGGTGGACGTGTCGCGCCGGAACTTCGTCGAGCTGTGCCTAATGTTGACTGTCCGCGACGAGAAGGCGTTCGAGCGGCTGTGGCGGCAACTCGGCCTGTCGGTGGACTGGTCGATGACCTACACCACGATCGGGACCCGGGCCCAGCGCCTGTCCCAGCTGGGCTTCCTGCAGTTGCTGGCCCAGGGGCAGGCCTATCAGGCCGAGGCGCCCACGCTGTGGGACGTCGGGTTCCGCACCGCGGTGGCCCAGGCCGAGCTGGAGGACCGCGAGCACCCCGGGGCCTGGCACCGGATCCGGTTCCACCTGCCGGAGGGGGCCGGGCCTGGTGAGGCGGGGGCCGCCGGCGGCGGGATCGACATCGAGACGACCCGGCCGGAACTGCTGCCCGCCTGCGTGGCCCTGATCGCCCACCCCGACGACGAGCGGTACCAGCCGCTGTTCGGCCAGGAGGCCATCTCACCGGTGTTCGGGGTCCGGGTGCCGATCCTGGCTCACCCGGCCGCCGAACGCGACCGCGGCGCGGGCATCGCCATGTGCTGCACATTCGGTGACCTGACCGACGTCCAGTGGTGGCGGGAGCTGCGGCTGCCGGCCCGGACCATCATCGGGCGGGACGGGCGCATCCTGGACACCCCGCCCGCCGGGCTGGACGACCCGGCCGGGCGCGCCGCCTACCAGCAGCTGGCCGGGGCCACGGTGTTCACCGCCCGGGAGCGGGTGGTGGACCTGCTGCGCGCGGCGGGCGACCTGGAAGGCGACCCGCGGCCGGTGCGGCGGCCGGTCAAGTTCTACGAGAAGGGCGACAAGCCGCTCGAGATCGTGTCCAGCCGCCAGTGGTTCATCCGGTCGGTCGAGCACCGGGACGCGCTGCTGAGCCGGGGCGCCGAGTTGCAGTGGCACCCGGCCTACATGAAGGCCCGTTACGACGACTGGGTGCGCGGCCTGAACGGCGACTGGCTGATCAGCCGGCAGCGCTTCTTCGGCGTCCCGTTCCCGGTCTGGTACCCGCTGGACGCCGAGGCCGAGCCCGACTACACGGCGCCGATCCTGGCCGCCGCGGACATGCTGCCGGTCGACCCGTCCTCGGCCACGCCACCGGGCTACACCGAGGATCAGCGCGGCCGCCCGGGCGGGTTCGCCGCCGACCCCGACGTCATGGACACCTGGGCCACCTCCTCGCTGACCCCGCAGATCGTGTGCGGCTGGGCCGAGGACGCCGAACGCTACGCCCTCACCTACCCCATGGATCTGCGGCCGCAGGCCCACGACATCATCCGCACCTGGCTGTTCTCCACCGTGCTGCGGGCCGAGCTGGGCTCGGGCACGCTGCCGTGGCGGCACGTGGCCCTGTCCGGCTGGATCCTGGATCCGGACCGCAAGAAGATGAGCAAGTCCAAGGGCAACGTGGTGACCCCGCTCGGCCTGCTGGAGCAGTTCGGCTCGGACGCGGTCCGCTACTGGGCCGCCAGCGGCCGCCCCGGCGCCGACACCGCCTTCGACCAGGGACAGATGAAGGTGGGCCGCCGGCTGGCCACCAAGATCGTCAACGCCAGCCGGTTCGTGCTCGGATTCCCCGAGCCGGCCCCGGGCGCCGAGGTCAGCGAGACCCTGGACCGAGCCATGCTGGCCGCCCTGGACGAGGTGGTGACCAAGGCCACCGCGGCCCTGAGCGACTTCGAGTACACCGCCGCGCTGGAGGTCACCGAGCGGTTCTTCTGGTCGTTCTGCGACGACTACCTGGAGCTGGTCAAGCAGCGGGCCTACGGGGACGACGGACCAGTGGGAGCTGGGGCGGCGGGCGCCGGGACGGCCGGGGCCGGAGAGGCGGCTGCGCAGTCGGCCCGGCTGGCGCTGCGTTCGGCACTGTCGGTGCTGCTCCGGCTGTTCGCCCCGTTCCTGCCGTTCTGCGCCGAGGAAGCCTGGTCCTGGTGGCACGACGACTCGGTGCACATCAGCCCGTGGCCGGCGGCTTCGGGTCCGGCGATTTCGGGTCCGGTCGCTGGGGGTCCGGCGGCGGGCGCCGCGGCCGGGACCGACGCGGACCCGGCCGTCATCACGGCCGCGGCTGCGGTGATCAGCGCCATCCGCAAGGCCAAGTCCGAGGCCCGGTTGTCCATGCGGGCCCCAGCCGGCACGGTCCGGGTCACCGCCCCGGCCGCGGACGCCGACCGGCTGCGGGCAGCCCAGGGCGACATCGCCGCCGCCGGCAACGTCGGCACCCTGGTCATCGAGGCCCACGACCACCCTGACCTGCGGGTCGACGTGGAGCTACCCGAGGCCTGACGTGAGCGCCGGGGCCCTCCGGCGGCGCGATTCGCCGCCGGGCGGCCCCGGGCGCGCCTCGCTTGACCCCGGCGACCCGGCGTCATCAGCGCCTAGCCGACCCCAACGCGGCCCCTCAAAACCCAATTGCCGCAACTGTCTCGATTAGCCCAACAGGTGGCTTTCGTTTCAGTAAGGTTTCTTAACACTTGCTGCTGCGTCACGGGATCGGGACCTCCCGGGCGGGACGGCGAGCCCCGGTGGAGCGGGCGGGACCAGACGACTTTCCAGAAAGCGGTAGTCCTCCATGCGTTCGTTCCTCACTGTGCCCCGGGTGGGCGCGGCGGTGGTCACGGCGGCCGCGCTGGCCACGGGCGGCGTGCTGTTCGCCACCCACTCCGGGCCCGGCCACGTCGGGGCCAAGCTGGCCGCCAGCCAGGCCACCGCGGCCAGCAGCTACCCGGCCCGCTACGCCGCGCCGTACCTGCAGATCGACAACGGTGACGCCGGTGACATGGCCGCCGACATGAGCGCCACCGGCGTGAAGTACTACACGCTGGCCTTCCTGATCCCGCAGTCCGGCTGCACGCCGCAGTGGGAGGACGGCGGCGAATCCGTCGGGTCGTTCACGGCCCAGATCAACTCGCTGAAGAGCGCGGGCGGCAACGTCATCATCTCGTTCGGCGGCGAATCCGGCGGCGAGATCGCCCAGACCTGCACCAACGTCTCGTCGCTGACGGCCGCCTACGCCAACGTGGTCAACACCTACGGGGTCAACCGGCTCGACTTCGACATCGAGTCCGGCGTGCTGTCCGACACCGCGGCGACCACCCGGCGCGACCAGGCGCTGGCCGCCCTGCAGGCCCAGAACCCCTCGGTCCAGGTCGACTTCACCCTGGGGGTGGGACCGGGCGGCTTGCCGACGGGCCAGCTCAACGTGCTGAAGGACGCCAAGGCCCAGGGGGTCAAGGTCTCCATGGTCAACATCATGACCATGGACTTCGGCAACGGGCAGAACGCGCTGAACGACGCGCTGTCCGCGGCCAAGGGCACCGCGAGTCAGCTGGCCAGCCTGTACGGCATCTCCAGCGCGCAGGCCTACGCGATGATGGGGCTGACCCCGATCGCGGGCCAGAACGACGACAACGAGGTCTTCTCGACCGCCAACGCCTCGACGCTGGAGAGCCTCGCGGCCAGCAACGGCGTCGGTGAGCTGTCGTTCTGGGAGGTCGACGGCTACGACAAGCCGGCCGGCTACGCCTACTCCAAGATCTTCAACGCGATCACCGGCGGCACCAGCTCGGGGTCCGGGTCCGGGAGCGGCTCCGGCGGCGGCGGGACGACCGCGACCGCCGGCGCCATCACCGGCTACAGCGGCCTGTGCCTGGACGACAAGGCGGCCTCGGCCGCCAACTTCAACCCGGTCCAGGTCTACACCTGCAACGGCACCAGTGCCCAGACGTGGACCGTGGGCAGCACCGGCACCCTGCAGACCCTGGGCAAGTGCCTGGACGTGAACGCGGCCGGCACCGCCAACGGCACCAAGGTGGACCTGTACGACTGCAACGGCACCGGCGCCCAGGTCTGGCAGCCCCAGGCCAACGGCGAACTGCTCAACCCCGGGTCCGGCAAGTGCCTGGACGACACCGGCTACGGCGCCTCCGGCACCCAGACCCAGATCTGGTCCTGCGCCGCCACCGCCAACCAGCTCTGGAAGCTCCCCTAGCTCGGTAGCGAGGGATCCCCCGTCCGTACCGCGGGCGGGGTCCTTTCGTTTGTCCACTGGTCATGGCCGGGCCAGGGGTGGTTCGCGCGATGGTGGTCCGGTTTCTGTAGCTTTGAGCGCGCTGTTGCGTGAAGCTGGGGTGAAACCAGGAGGTCAGATGAGGCGAGGACCGTGGCGCCGGACCGGGGTGGTGGCCGCCGTGGCCGTGGTCATGGCGGTGGGGACGGGCGCGGCCGCCCAGGCCCAGGGAGCGGCGGCGCGGCCAGCGGGCGGGATCGCGCCCCCGGCCGCGGACTCGACCGGGTTCGTGGGCCACATCGCCTGGACCTCGTCGTCGCCGGTGCGGGGGGTGACCCTGCTCAGCGGCAGGTACACCGATCCGGCCGCCCACCCGTTCTGGACGATCACGATTCAGGCTCCGGTCCAGAGCCCGTTCGACGGGAGCGGCGAGGAGGCCGAGGCGGGCCGCCCCGGCTGGGCCCGCAGCACCGAGGCGGCGCTGGTCGCCGACGGGTTCGCGCCGTCCGCGGCCGACCTGCCCTGGCCCGCCTACACCGACGACCCGCACGGGCTGATGGGGGTGCGGGTCCGCGTCGGGCAGTTCGCCACCC
>DASXJM010000385.1:0-4312 GCA_036497405.1 Streptosporangiaceae bacterium
ATCGCCACCGTGCACATCGTGGTCGCCTCGGTCGACCCCGAACTGGGCAGCCGGGGCCAGGCCAGCTTCATCGTGCCGCCCGGCACCCGCGGCCTGTCCCAGGGGCAGAAGTTCCGCAAGCACGGCATCCGGGCCTCCCACACCGCCGAGGTGGTGCTGGACGACGTGCGGGTGCCCGGCAGCTGCCTGGTCGGCGGCAAGGACCGGCTGGATGCCCGCCTGGCCCGGGTCCGTGAGGGCGGCCGCAGCGGCGAGCAGGCGGCCATGAAGACGTTCGAAGCCTCCCGCCCCGGCGTGGCCGCCATGGCCGTCGGGGTGGGCCGGGCCGCCGTCGAGTACGCCAGCGAATACGCCCGCGAGCGCGTCCAGTTCGGCCGCCCCATCGGCCAGAACCAGGGCGTCGCCTTCATGCTGGCCGACATGCAGGCCTCGGTCGACGCCGCCCGCCTGCTCACCTGGCGCGCGGCCTGGATGGCCCGCCAGAACCAGCCGTTCGAGCACGCCGAGGGCTCGATGTGCAAACTCGTCGCGGGCGAGACCGCGGTCCGGGTCACCGAGCAGGCCATCCAGATCCTGGGCGGCAACGGCTACACCCGCGAATACCCGGTCGAACGCTGGCACCGCGACGCCAAGATTTTCACCATCTTCGAGGGCACCAGCGAAATCCAGCGCATGATCATCGGCCGCGCCGTCACCGGCCTGCCGGTCCGGTAACCCGGCCCGCGGGTTCGAGCCCCGGACGGCTAGGGCTTGCGGCCTCGGTACACGTCGGCGCGGTGATCGATACGTACGACGTGCACGACACGGCCAGGTTCGTCGATCCGGTAAATGACCCGGTAGGCGCCGCGTCGTGCGGAGTGGTATCCGGCGAGCTCGCGTGCGAGAGGTTTGCCCACCCGGTGCGGGTTGTCCAGTAGTGCTCCGGTCAGAAATTCGGTGACCGCCGCCGCGACCGCCATGGGCAGCCCACGCGGAGGAGCCCCGGTGAGGACGCGACGGGCGCCCGGCGCCAGCGACAGGGCGTACGCCTCGTCGCTCACTCGGGGTCTTGCTCGCTACGGATGCGTTCTGCCATCAGGCGTCGAAGCTCGTCAGCGCCGATGGCTTCACCGCGGGCGATCTCAGCTTCCGCCGAGCGGATCTCTTCCACCGCACCGGGTGTGGAGAGAAGATCAAGCGTCTCTTCGATCGTTTCCAGGTCTGCCACAGAGATAATCACCGCTTCGGGGCGACCGTTGCGGGTGATCACGAAACGGTCGTGGGTGTCCCGCACATCGTCAAGCACCGCCGACAGCCGGGCTTTCGCGTCGGCCAGTGGAATTGTCTCGGTCATGACCATAATTATAGTCAGGTGCGGCTTGGCCGCCAAGCGCTCAGGAGGGCGGCGACAGGCGCGCTTCGGGCCGGGTCGGCTCGAACAACTCCACCGGATTGCCGGAAGGGTCCTCGGCCAGGATCTGCTTGCCGCCGACGCCGGTGACGATCTCGTTGCGGAACGCCACTCCCTTGGCCCGCAGGTCACTGACCGTCCCGGCCAGGTCGGGGACCTCGATCGCGAAGCGGTTCCAGCCGCCGGGCCCGGGCCGGGTGCCGTCCGGCATGGCCTGGCCGCCGCCCGGGCCGCCCCCGGCCGCGCTGAGCAGCAGGCGCAGGTCGCCCCGGGCCAGCATGGCGAACGCCGGGGCCGGGTGCATCACCTCGGTGAAGCCCAGGTGGTCCCGGTAGAAGGTGATCGCGGCGTCGACGTCGTCGACGATGTAGCGGACGCTGACCGATGGCATCGTCCCGCCTTCCCCTGGAGACGCCTGTAGAACGTAACGTCTCACACGGTGAGCCGCCGCGCCCGCATGACCGGGATCGATTCCTTTTCCGGCCCCAGCCGGTCTACCCGGTAGAGAGGCGGATCACGGGGAGAGGACCGCGACTGATGGAACGCCATGCCCGATAGCGCCGGGTTTGCCGCCGACGCCGAGCCGTTCCGGCGTGAGCTGCTCGCGCACTGCTACCGCCTGCTCGGCTCGGTCCAGGATGCGGAAGACCTGGTCCAGGAGACCTACCTGCGGGCCTGGCGCGGGTACCCCCGGTTCGAGGGCCGGTCCTCGGTCCGGACCTGGCTGTACCAGATCGCCACCAACGCCTGCCTGACCGAGCTGGCCCGGAGCAGCCGGCGGGTGGTGCCCTCGAGCCTGCGCGACCCGGAACCCGATCCCGATGCCCACCTGGAAGCGGCCGGGACCGAGGTCAGCTGGCTGCAGCCGGTGCCGGACGCGATGGTCACCCCGGACTCGGCCGATCCCGCCGCCATCGTGGCCGCCCGCGAGTCGCTGCGACTGGCGCTGGTGGCCAGCCTGCAGTACCTGCCGCCCCGGCCGCGGGCCGTCCTGGTCCTCCGGGACGTGCTCGCGTTTCCCGCCCCCGAGGTCGCGACCATCCTCGGCACCACGACGGCGGCGGTGAAGAGCATGCTGCAGCGGGCCCGGGCCCGGCTGCGAGAACTGGATCTGGCCCCCGACCAGATCACCGAGCCGGCCGGGCCGCGGGCCCGCGTGACCCTGGACCAGTACATCGCGGCGTTCGAGAATGCCGACGCGGCCGCGCTGGAACGGCTCCTGACCGAGGACGCCATCCTGGAGGCCACGCCCCTGCGGACCTGGTTCGCTGGCCGCAAGACCTGCCTGCCGTTCCTGCGTGATCATCTCCTGGGGGCACCAGGTGACTGGCGCATGCGGGCCACCAGCGCCAATGGGCAGCCGGCCGCGGTGGTCCACCGCCGCGACCAGCACGGAAACCACCAGCCGTACGGAATCTGCGTGCTCACCGTCACCGCCGCGGGCATCAGCCGGATCTCGTCGTTCGGCGACCCGGACCTGGTCGCCGTGTTCGGGCCCGGGCCCGGCCCGGGCCTAGCGGCCGATTCCTTTCCCGGTCCCAGCGGGTCTTCCCGGTTGTAGGCCGTCCGGCCTCGATCGCCACGCTGAGGAAGCCGATGACCATGAACCTCCCTGCCACCATGCGCGCCCTGCAGCAAACGTCCCTGAACGGCCCGCAGGACCAGCGCCTGATCACCGATGCGCCGGTCCCGGTCCCCGGCCCGGACGAGGTCCTGATCCGGGTCGCCGCGGCCGGGGTCAACTTCGTCGACATCTCCCAGGCCCACGGCACGTTCCTGGGCGGTCCGCGGCCGCCCTACCTGGCGGGCATCGAGGCGGCCGGCCAGATCGCCGCCCGGGGCCAGGCGGTGACCAGCCTGGAGCCCGGAACCTCGGTCATCGGCGTCGGTATCGGCTGCGGCGCCTTCGCCGAGTACACGGCCATACCGGCGGTCGCGGTCCTGCCGGTACCGGCGGGCTGGACCCCGGAGCAGACCCTGGGCCTGGTCGTGAGCTGGCCCACCGCGCTGGCCGCGCTCCGGCCCCTGGGCGGCATCGCCGCCGGGCAGACCGTGCTGATCCACGCCGCCGCCGGCGCGACCGGCCAGGCCGCGGTGACAATGGCCCGGCACTACGGCGCCACCGTCATCGCCGCCGCCTCGCCGGCCAAGCACGAGACCGTGCGGGCCCTCGGCGCCGACCACGTCCTCGACTCCGGCCGCCCGGACCTCGCCGCCGAGGTGCTCCGGCTGACCGGCGGCCACGGCGCCGACCTGGTGCTGGAGTCCACCGGGGGCGCCACGCTGGGCGCCAGCCTGGCCGCGGCCAAGCCGGTCACCGGCCGCGTCGTCGTGTACGGCCTGGCCGGCGGCGAAGCGGCCGTCACCAACTGGGATCTGGTCTACCGGCACCAGGTCCAGGTGATCGGCCTGAACATCGGGGTGCTGGTCCAGGCCGCGCCGCAGACCTTCGGCGAGGTCATGGGGGAGCTGTTCGCGCTCATCGCCGCCGGGGTGCTCACCCCCGGCCAGCCCGCCGAATACGCGCTGGCCGACGGCCCCAAGGCGCTCGCCGAACTGGAGAACCGGGCCACCGTTGGCAAAATCGCCCTGAGGCCCTGGGCTCAGCAGGAGAGCGGGCCATTGTGGTCCAATTCCCCTCCTTGCTGATCTATGCTCCTCGCGTCCCAAGTTCAGCCGTCGAACGGATATGGCGAGGCCGATAGTGATCAGCGCGGCTAGCGGTTCGCCCGGCTGGACCGACATCTCCAGCGGAGTGGCCGGCATCGCCACCGTCGCCGCGGTCATCGTGGGCGGCGTCTTCGCGTACTACAAGTTTGCCCGCGGTCGCATCTTCCGGATGCGATGCGGGGTGCGGGCATCCGCGCGGATGTCCTCGATCCGATCCCAGAAGTGCGCGGTCGTTGACGTGCGGTTCAGCAA
>DASXJM010000386.1:0-4166 GCA_036497405.1 Streptosporangiaceae bacterium
GGTATCCAGGAAGTCATCGTGCAGAACTTCCGGGCCAAGCCGGACACCAAGATGCGCGGCGTGCCCGACGCGGAACTGCAGGACCTGGCGGCCACGATCGCGGTCACCCGGCTGGTGCTCGGGCCCAAAGCCCGGGTCCAGGCCCCGCCGAACCTCATCGGCGACGAGTTCGCCCTCATCCTGCGGGCCGGGATCGACGACTGGGGTGGTGTGTCCCCGCTGACCCCGGACCACGTCAACCCCGAACGCCCGTGGCCCCAGATCGACGAACTGGCCGCCCACACCGCCACGGGCGGGTTCACCCTGCGCGAGCGGCTCACGCTCTACCCGCCGTACCTGCGCGAGCCCTGGCTCGACCCGCGCCTGGCCGGGCACGTGCAGGCACTGGTGGACCCGGCTACCGGCCTGGCCAACCAGGACGCGATGCCGGCCGGCCGGCCGTGGCAGGAGCCCGACGGCGGCTGGCAGGAAGCGGGCCGGACCGACCTGTACACCACGATCGACACCACCGGCCGCACCTCCGACCGGCGGGACGACTTCGCCGAGGTCTACGGCGACTGGGACGAGGTCAAGACCCGGCTGGCCGGACCGGCCGCCCCGGCCCTGGACCAGGACGTCAAGGCCGCCCTCCGCCAGGCCGAGCAGGACCCGCCGGGCCTGTCTGACGACCAGGCGCTGGCCCTGCTGGGCGCGGACGGGCCGGCTCTGGAGGCCCTGACCAAGCTGGCCGACGACATCCGCCGGGACGTGATGGGCGACGACATCACCTACGTCGTCAACCGGAACATCAACTTCACCAACGTCTGCTACACCGGCTGCCGGTTCTGCGCGTTCGCCCAGCGCCGGACCGACGCCGACGCCTACACGCTGTCCCTGGCCCAGGTCGGGGACCGGGCCCAGGAGGCCTGGGAGTCCGGCGCGACCGAGGTGTGCATGCAGGGCGGCATCCACCCGGACCTGCCCGGCACGGCCTACTTCGAGATCGCGGCCGAGGTCAAGCGGCGCTGCCCGGACATGCACGTGCACGCGTTCTCCCCGATGGAGGTGCTCAACGGGGCGTCCCGCACCGGGCTGTCGATCCGGGAGTGGCTGATCCAGGCCAAGGAGGCCGGGCTCAACTCGGTCCCGGGCACCGCGGCCGAGATCCTGGACGACGACGTGCGCTGGATCCTGACCAAGGGCAAGCTGCCGGCCAAGGACTGGATCGAGGTCATCACCACCGCGCACGAGGTCGGCCTGCGCAGCTCGTCGACGATGATGTACGGGCACGTGGACAGGCCCGCGCACTGGGTCGGGCACCTGCGGGTGCTCCGCGGCATCCAGGAGCGCACCGGCGGCTTCACCGAGTTCGTGCTGCTCCCGTTCATCCACGAGAACGCGCCGATCTACCTGGCCGGCCTGGCCCGTCCCGGCCCCACCGCCCGCGAGAACCGGGCCGTGCACGCCGTGTCGCGGCTGATGCTGCACGGGGCGATCGACTCGATCCAGTGCTCCTGGGTCAAGCTCGGCGACGACCTGTGCCGCCAGATCCTGCAGGGCGGCGCCAACGACATCGGCGGCACGCTGATGGAGGAGACGATCAGCCGGATGGCCGGAGCCGACAACGGCTCGTTCCGCACGATCAGCCAGCTGGCCGAGATGGTCGCGCCCACCGGCCGCCCCATGCGCCAGCGGACCACCCTCTACGGCGAGGTCAGCCAGGAACGCCTCGACGCCGCCGCGGCCAGCGACGGCGTGTGCGCCTCGATCCGCTCACCCCTCCCGGTCATCGCCACCTGACCGGGTCCGCCCTCCAGAAGTTCTTTACCCATATGGAAGGTCACAGCCTGCCTCCCACCCCGATTCAGAGCGTCAGGGTGAAGTCGTCCGGGTCGCGCGGCGGCCGGGAGGCCGGGGCCGAGGCCGGGTGCCCGACCCCGACCGCGCCCATGGGCAGCCAGTCGGCCGGGACGCCCATGGCCTGCGCCGCCACTGACTGGCAGAACAGCGTGCTGGAGATCCAGCACGAGCCCAGGCCCTCGGCGGCCAGCCCGACCAGCAGGTTCTCCACCGCGGCGCCCATGGCGACCTCGAACATGGACCGTTCGCAGGCGTTGCGCCGCGCGTCCAGGTAGGTGTGGGCGGCGTCCAGGACCAGGCACGGCACCACGATCAGGGGGGCCCGCCGGAGCGGCTCGCCGCGGCGGACCCGGCGGGCGATCTGCTCCTCGGTGAAGCCGTCGCCGCGCAGGTCGGCGATCCAGGCTTCCAGCATGGCGTCGCACAGGCCGTCGCGGGCCGAGGCTGACTCCAGCACCACGAACCGCCAGGGCGTGCTGTGGTGCGGGGCCGGGGCGGTGATGGCGGCGGCGATGGCCCGCCGGACCGCCACCGGGTTGACCGGCTCGGGGGTGAAGTCCCGGACCGTGCGGCGGGCCAGCACGACCTCGGCCGCCCCCCACCGGAACATGTCCTCATCCGGGTTCCGGATCAGCGCGGCCGCCCCGGGGCCGTCCTCGTCGGTGACCAGGTCGGCCAGGCCCCGCACGACCGCGACCGGGATGCCGCGGGCCTTGCCCTTGACCAGGTCGCCGGCGGCCGCGATCTCGTCGGCCACCGCGGCCAGGGTGACCTCCAGCGAGTTGCCGAAGCTGTCCTGCGTCCCGCGGTAGTCGATGGTGGGGCGGACCCCGGCCGCGCCGATGGCGGTGTCGGTCTGGCCGACCCGCCAGGCCCGGCCGAGCGTGTCGGTGATGACCACCCCGACCCGGGCTCCGGGCCGGACCCGCAGAGCCTTACGTAGCCGCCGGGCCGACTCGTCCGGGTCTTCGGGCAGCAGCACCACGGTGCCGGCCGGGGTGTTGGAGGCGTCCACGCCCGCCGCCGCCATGATCAGGCCGTGCCGGGTCTCCACGATCCGGGCGTCCCCGCGCCGGGCCACCACCCGGACCGTCTCGGCGTCGATGGCCGTCTCGCGGTCCTGGGCCACGGTCCGGCCCTCGGCCTTGCTGACGATCTTCGAGGTCACGACCACGATGTCGCCGTCGCGCAGCTCGCCCACGGCCCCCGCCAGCAACGCCCCCAGGTCCGCCCCCGCCGCAACCTCCGGCAGCCCGGTCACCCCCCGAACCGAAATCTCACGGGCACCGTCAGCCGCAGGGGTCCCGCCGGTCGCGCACCCGCTCATGCCGACAGCTCCGCGGCCAGGTCCAGCGCGGCCCGGGCGATCTCGGCGGTGGCGGCCAGGTCGCGCATGTACAGGGGCAGCACGCGCACCTCGATCCCGGCCAGCGCCGGGTCGGCCGCGGCCTCCTTGTCCTGGTCGTCGACCAGCCAGCCGTTGACCAGGTCCGGCCCGTAGTGCGCGCCGACCGCTACGGCCGAAGTCTCCACCCCGATCGCGGTCAGGCAGGCGTCGGCCATGCCCCGCACCGGGGCGCCGCCGATGATCGGGGAGACCCCGACCACGGTCTTGGCCGCGACGCTGTCGGCGATGCCGGGCACGGCCAGGATCGTGCCCACGCTGACCACCGGGTTGGACGGCGGGAACAGCACCACGTCGGCCGCCTCGATGGCCTCCAGCACGCCGGGGGCAGGCCGCGCGTCGGCCGCCCCAGCGGGCACGATGGTGGCCGCGGGCACCGCCGCGTGCAGCCGGACCCACCACTCCTGGAAGTGCACGTAGTGGCGGCCCTCGCCCTCGTCGACCAGCACGTGGGTCTCGATCTGGTCGTCGGACATGGGCAGCAGCCGGACCCCGGGCTGCCAGCGCTGGCAGAGCACGTCGGTCACGGCCGACAGCGGGTGCCCGTCGTTCAGCAGCTGGGTGCGCACGATGTGGGTGGCGAAGTCCCGATCCCCGAGGGTGAACCAGTCCGGCCCGGCCCCGTAGGCGGCCAGCTCGTCCCGGATCTCGAAGGTCTCGCCGGCCCGCCCCCAGCCCTGGCTCTCGTTGATGCCCCCGCCGAGCGTGTACATGACGGTGTCCAGGTCAGGGCAGACCCGCAGGCCGTACAGGGTGATGTCGTCGCCGGTGTTCCCGACCACGGTGATGTCCGCGTCCGGGGCCGCGACCTTCAGGCCGCGAAGAAAGCGCGCAGCGCCCACGCCCCCGGCCAGCACGGTGATCCGCATACCTGCAGTCTCCCAGGCCCACCCCGATGCCAGGACCGCACCCCGCGCTCCAG
>DASXJM010000387.1:0-4335 GCA_036497405.1 Streptosporangiaceae bacterium
GATCTGGGTGAGCGGTTCGCCGCCGGGCTGGCCGCGGCCGGCCAGGTCGACCGGCTGGTCCTGGTCAGCCGGTCGGGGGCGGCCGAGGCGGCGGCGACGATCGCCAGCAGCTACGACTGCGTGGTCGAGTCGCTGGCGGCCGACGCCCGCCAGCCCGGCGAGGTCGCCAAGGTGATCTTCAAGACCGACCCGGCCCTGATCGTGCTGTCGGCGTCCGGGCGTGGTCCTTACGCCCTGGCCGACCGCGACGACGAGGCGGCCCAGGCCATCGGGGCCGCCGGGTTCGCGCTGCGGCTGCCCTACAACCTGCCGGTCCCGCTGGCGGTCATGCAGGCCGTCATCGACGCCGGCTGGGAGGGCCCGGTCGCCAACGTGTCGTTCCCCGACGTGACCGGCCCGGTGCTGGCCCGGCTCGGTCTGGCCCCGACGGTCGGGCTCGGCAACGTGGCCATGATCCTGCTCCGGGCCCGGTCGGTGCTGCGGGCGCGGGACCCGGAGGGCGAGTTGCCGCTGCTCCGCGTGCTGGCCCACCACTCCCAGCTCACCGGGGTCCGGCAGTCCCGGATGCCCGACGACCCGGCCGCCCGGCCCTGGGTCTTCGTGGGCGAGGACGGCGTGCTCGACGACACCCTGGCCTACCAGGGGCCGCCGCTGGCTCCGGACCCGCGGCGGTCCAACTTCGCGACCGCCGCATCGTCGATCCCGGTGCTGCACGCCCTGCTGGCCGGGTCCGCCCCGCTGCGCTGGTCGACCCCCGCCCCGGATGGGCGGCCCGGTGGCTATCCGGTCAAGATCGACCAGGGTCAGGTCACCCTGGACCTGCCGCCCGGCCTGACCGAAGACCAGGCCGTGCGCTACAACGAACAGCAGGGGCTCGCCGACGGCGTGGAACGCATCGACGACGACGGCACCGTGCACTTCACCGAGACCGTGCGCGAGGCCGTGGCCGCCATCGATCCGGGTCTGGCCGAACCCCTGGAAATCGGTGATCTCGAAGCCCGCGCCGATCGTCTCGACACCGCCCTGCGGTTCGGCAACGCCCTCTGAACAGGGATTTCCCTCCAGGGGAAACGCCATGGGGAGCGCTTCCCTTGTCCAGAATTCTGCCGTCCATAGCATTTACCGTATGCAGCCAAACAGTGTGATTCAGTCAGCGCGGGGGCGCTGGCTCGCGGGGGCCGCTGTCATCGCCGGGACGATCCTGGTCAGCGCCTGCGGGTCATCGCACCCCACTCCCGCCACCTCGAGCACCTCGGCCACCCCGACCTCGTCGGCGGTCGCGGCCGCGCCCAGCACGGCGCCGTCCACGGTGGCCACGCCCGCCGCACCGGCCACGTCGGCCACGTCGGCCGCGCCGGTCAACCCGGGCGGGACCAACGCCGCCACCACGACCTGCGCCCAGCTGGCGGCGCACAACACCTACCTGTACGTCACCGAGGCCCAGCCCGCCACCGGCGGGGCGCTCACCCTGGTCGCCAGCCCGGCCAAACTGATCTGCGGCGGGCCGGACGACTCGCACTACGACGTGGCCAAGAACCTCGTGACCGCCCACGTGCTGCCGAACGCCAACATCGAGGTCTTCCCGACCACCACCGGCCAGATGCGTGACGTGCCGATCAAGGCCAGCCAGCTCAGCAGCTACCTCAAGACCGACAGCGACACCAAGATCTTCCTGGTCGGTGGCCCGGTCGCCTCGATCAGCAGCCTCCAGGAGCAGTACCACCCATAAAGCCAGCTCAGACCCGTGACTACTGCGACGACCTACGGGGGCCGTCGCCGCGTGGCGGGCCCTGCCTCCGCCTCGGCCCGCACGCTCGCTAAGCGGGCCCCATCTCCGCCCCGGACCCGCATGCCCGTCTCGCGGGCCGGAACACCACCCAAGGCCCGCGTGCTCGCCACGCGGGCCTTCTGATTTTTACCGAAGGTCTTAATCTGGCCCCGCCGGCCCGCACCCGGTCCCACCGTGTGCGGCCCCGGGAGCCGCACTCGTTCCGCCGATCCTAAACAGACACTCAATCATCAACCGCCCAAATAAGCAGTTTCAGCTCAGATATTGCCAAACAGTTTGTTTGGGCTTAACTTCCGGGCAGCGTCACCTGAACGTGGAGGTTCGCTGATGAATCCCGCTGCCCCCGTCCGCAGTGCCCACCGTTCCACTCCCCGAACCCGACGAGTCCGCAGGTCAGCCACTATCTCCTGCTTCGCCGGAGCCGCCGCGGCCGTGCTCGCCCTGGCCGCCTGCAGCTCCGGCGGCGGGGGCAGCGGCGGCGGTGGTGGTTCCGGCGGAAGCATCAAAGTCGCGCTGATCTTGAAGGAGTTCACCAACCCCTACTGGATCTCGATGGAGAAGACGGCCAAGGCCGAGGCCAAGAAGCTGAACGTGGACCTGCAGGTCACTGCGGGCAACTCCGACGATGACACCAGTTCGCAGATCACCCAGATCGACAACGCGATCTCGGCCGGCGACAAAGGCATCATCATCTCCCTCAACGGCGACGCGGTGAACAGCGCCCTCAACCAGGCCAAACAGCAGGGCCTGATCGTGGTCGCGGTCGACACCCCGCCCATCCCGGCCAGCACCGCCAACGTCACCTACGCGACCGACAACACCCAGGCCGGCCTGCTCGACGGCAAGTGGGAGGCGTCCAAGCTGGCGGGCAAGAGCGCCGACATCGCCATGCTCGACGACCTGGCCAACCAGGTCATCACCGTCGACGTCGACCGCGACCACGGCTTCCTGCAGGGCATGGGCATCCCGGTCGGCAACAAGAACGTCAACGGCCAGGAGCCCAAGAGCGGCCACTACTCCGGCGGCAAGGGCGGCACGTACAAGATCTCGTGCCAGCTGGCCACCCAGGGCGCGCAGACCGGCGGCCAGTCCGCCATGGAAACCTGCCTGTCCAAGGACTCCGGCATCAACGTGGTCTACGCCATCAACGAGCCCTCGGCCGAAGGCGCGGCCAAGGCCCTCAAGACCGCGGGCAAGGCCGGGGTGTCGATCGTGACCATCGACGGCGGCTGCAGCAACCTGCCGTTCGTGGCCAACGGCGAGATCGGCGCCACCGCCGGCCAGTTCCCCGGCAAGATGGCGCTGGACGGCGTGCAGGCCATCGCCCAGTTCGCCAAGACCGGGAAGAAGCCCACCAACCAGTCGGGCCAGGATTTCTACAACACCGGCACCCAGCTGTACACGGACTCACCGCAGCCCGGAGTGGCCAGCATCACCGCCGCGGCGGCCAAGAACAAGTGCTGGGGCTGACCCGATGACCACCCCGCCGGCGACGGCCGAGGCGCCCCCGGCCGCCTCCCGCCGCCGGGCCAACCCGTTCCAGGCCGCGCTGCACGCCCACCCGTCGCTGGGGCCGCTGATCGTGCTGATCCTGGCTGCGGTGATCTTCGGCCTGATCAACACCAGGTTCTTCGCCCTGGCCAACCTGTCGATCATGCTGCAGCAGGTCGCGGTGATCGGGCTGCTGGCCCTGGGCCAGACCATCATCATCCTGACCGCCGGGATCGACCTGTCGGTGGGCGCGGCCATGATCCTGGCCCAGATGGTCATAGCCGGTCTGGCCCTCAACTCCGGGGTGCCGGTGGTGCTGGCCCTGATCATCGGGGCCGTCATCGGCCTGATCTGCGGCGGCATCAACGGCGTGCTGGTCACCCGGTTCCACGTGCCGCCGTTCATCGCCACCCTGGGCACGCTGGGCGTGTTCACCGCGGCCGGGCTCAAGTACGCCAACGGCCAGACCCTGACCCCCAAGCCCGGCAACCTGCTGCTGTGGACCGGCCAGATCATCAGCCTGGGCGCGTTCAAGATCACCACCGGCGTGCTCATCATGCTGGTCCTGTATATCGTCATGGGCTACGTCCTGGGCCGGACGGCCTGGGGCAAGCACGTCTACGCGGTCGGCGACGATCCCGAGGCCACCCGGCTGGTCGGCATCCGGTCCAGCCAGCTGCTGATCAGCGTGTACCTGGTGGCCGGGCTGATCTACGCGGTGGCCGCCTGGGTCCAGATCGGCCGGGTCGGCGACGCCAGCACCGACATCTCCTCCACCCTCAACCTGGACAGCATCACCGCCGTGGTCATCGGCGGGGTCAGCCTGTTCGGCGGCCGCGGCGTGGTGCTCGGCACGCTGTTCGGCGCGCTGATCGTCCAGGTGTTCCAGACCGGCCTGGCCCTGGCCGGGGTCGAGGAGCTCTACCAGCAACTGGCCGAGGGCGTACTGGTCATCGCCGCGGTCAGCGTCGACCAGTGGATCCGGAGAGTACGAAGATGAGTGATCCCGCCCGGCCGGCCAGCGGCGGGCCGCCCACCAGCAACGGGGCCGAGCC
>DASXJM010000388.1:0-2063 GCA_036497405.1 Streptosporangiaceae bacterium
CACCCGGTGATCGTCCGCGATGACCACCCGGAGCGGCGCTCGGGTCATCGCGGATCCACCGGGACCGAGGCCGTGACCTGCCAGCCGTCACCGTCCGGGCCCGCCTGGCACTGGCCGCCGGCCTGCTGGACCCGCTCGGTCATGCCGGGCAGCCCGTAGCCACCGCCCCGGCCGCGCAGCGGATGCGAGGTCCCGTCGTCGGGCCGGGTGTTGCGCACGGTGAGCTTCACTTCTTCATTATCGAAGGTCACGTGGACGGCTACCGGCGCACCCGGGGCATGCTTGGCCGCATTGGTCAGCGCCTCCTGGGCCACCCGGTACAGGGTCAGCGACGGTTCGGCCCGCAGCGGCCGCGGGGTCCCGGTCACCGCGAAGGCGGCCGGGTGCTGCTCGGCCAGCCGCTGCAGCTGGCCGTCCAGCGGCGTCTGGTCGTCGCGCAGCGCCCGCACCGCCTGCCGGGCCTCGTCCAGGCCCTCGCCGACCAGCTGGTGGCCGCGTTCGATCTGCTGCCGCAGGTCGTCCCGGCTGGCCCCGGTCCGGACCAGCGTGTCCAGCGCGGTGAGCTGGATGGACAGCGCGCCCAGGGTGTGGGCCAGCACGTCGTGCAGCTCGCGGCCGAGCCGGTTGCGCTCACCGACCAGTTCGGCTTCGCGCCGGATCACTTCGGCGCGCTCGCGAGCGGTGGCGATCAGCGTCTGCTGCCGGGCCCGCTGCATCATCTCGCGGCGGCCGGCCGCGCCGACCAGGCCGGCCAGCGTGACCAGGGCCACCGAGAGCAGCGGGCCGGGCAGGGTGCCCCGGATCGCGGCCGCGATCACGTAGGCGGCGGGCCCGGCCGCGGCCAGGGCCACCGCCACCGGCAGGTCGAACACGATGGCCGCCCCGCCCGCGCCGACCCCGACGAAGACCAGGCCGGCGTGCCCGCTGCTGGCCAGCACACCGCCCGCGGCGGCCATGGCCGCCGAAGCCGCCGACAAGGCCGGGTGCCGGATCCCGGTGACGTCGACGGCCAGCCACACCAGCCAGCTCAGCCCGGCCACCACCACGCTGACCAGCGCGGCCAGGGGTGCTCCGGACCAGCCCACGGTGATGCTGGTCGCGACGTACCACATCGCCCCGCCCAGCCCGGCCACGCTGATGGCGGCCCGGATGCCGCGGTGCGGGATCAGCCCACTGAACCCGATGCCGATGCTGACCGGCTGATCCCGGCACGCGCCGGTGAAGCGCCTGGCGATGTCCATCAGGCTCCCATTATCTGCTGGTGACCGTGGTCTGCTGGTGATCATGGCGCGGTGATCAGAGTCGCCGCCGTCCGCGCCGGTCCTGGCGGCGGGCCAGCCGGTCCTCGGCCCGGTTCAGCGGCCGGTTGAGCTGCCGGTTCAGCCGGCCGGCTACAAACGCGGCCGGAACCGCGAGCAGGTCACTGGCCCAGCTTCGGCCCGTCGACGGCTCGGCCGCGGCCGGCGTGCCTGCGGCGGCCGACGGCCCTGCCGGGGCGCCAGCGTCCGGCGCCGCCGCGACAGCCGGGCGCCGGACCCGCCGGGCCCGCCCGTACAGCAGCACGCTGCGGAACAGGTCCATGCCGATGGACAGGAAGATGAACGCGTTGGTCAGGGCGGTCGCGCTCAGCTGATGAGCGACCAGGAACTGGCCGAGCTGATGCGGGAACTCGTGCTGGGACGCGTAGGCGAACCACAGCCGGACCGCGGTGACCACGATCCACACGGCCGCGTACCCGGCCCCGGCCTGGCTGACCGCGGCACCGCGCGGCTTGCTGCGCCCGAACCGGCCCCGCCAGGCCGGCTCCCAACCGACCGACACGAACCACGGGCTCATGCAGAACAGCCCGAGCAGTATCCCGGTCAGCGCCCCCGCGCCCTGGAGCAGAAGGTCATGCCCGGACGTGGGCAGGCTGGTGAAAAAGAACGGCACGATGAGGACCACGGCGATCACCGGCCGCAGGACCCGGAACCAGCCCACCTTGCGGCGGCCCAGGTCCGACTCCAGCACGACCCCCAGCACCGCCAGCTGCAAAATCAATACGCTTGTCGTCATGCCCCCAC
>DASXJM010000389.1:0-8110 GCA_036497405.1 Streptosporangiaceae bacterium
TTCACGTAGGCCAGGTGCGTCTTGTACGGCTCGACCCGAGGCGGAGCAGGCGGGTTGGCCTCGTCGGTTCCGGCCGGGTAGCCACAGCGCGGGCACTCCCAGCTGTCCGGCACGGCCGCGTCCGACGCGAAGCTGGGCCGCGTCTCGTGGCGGTTGGCGCACCAGAAGGAGACCCACACGCGCGGGGCGGCCTCGCCCCGCTCGGCCTCGCCCATCGGGCCAGCGCCTACCCTGCTGCCACGAATGGCATTGCCACTGCTCACAGATCACCCCTTGAAGAGCGCACGTACATTACGTTCCGGTGCGTGAGGCTGCCGGGAAAGAAGAACTAGTGGGCTTCCAGCAGGCCAAGGCCGATGATGCACACGAACCATAGGATGCCGAAAAAAATCGTGATCCGGTCCAAGTTTCGCTCAACCACCGACGAAGAGCCCAGCGTCGATGACACTCCGCCACCGAACATGTCGGACAAGCCACCGCCCTTACCCTTGTGCAGCAGCACCAGCAGAATCATCACCAGGCTCGTAATGATCAGGATGATCGAAACCCCGATGACCATCGCCGCTCGTTCCTTCTTTCCTATCCAGCTGTTATTTCAGCGCGTCGGCCGTGTCATAACGGACGATCTTCGAGAACTCAGCGGCGTCGATACTGGCGCCTCCTACGAGGGCACCGTTGACGTCAGGCTGGGCCATGATCGGCGCGACGTTGTCGGATTTAACCGACCCGCCATACAGGATACGCAGACTCGCGGCTGTTTCGTGGTCGTGAACCGCGGAAACACACTGACGAATTGCCGCGCAGGCTTCCTGAGCGTCGTCCGGGGAGGCCACCTCACCGGTGCCGATGGCCCAGATCGGCTCGTAGGCGATCACCATACTGGCCACCTGCTCGGCGCTCAGGCCGGTCAGGCCGCGGGTCACCTGACCCACGCAGTGGTCGACCTGCCGGCCCTGCTGACGGACCTCCAGGGTCTCGCCCACGCACAGAATTGGTGTGATCTCGTTACGGAACGCCGCCTGGACCTTGCTGTTGACCAGCTCGTCGTCCTCGTGGTGGTACTGACGCCGCTCGGAGTGCCCGGCCAGCACGTAGTCGCAGCCGAGCTTGGCCAGCATCGGCCCGGACACGTCGCCGGTGTAGGCCCCCTTGTCGTGCGGGGACAGGTCCTGGCCGCCGTAGGCGATGCGCAGCCGGTCCCCCTCCACCAGCGTCTGCACGCTGCGCAGGTCGGTGAACGGCGGCAGCACCGCCACCTCGACCTTGGCGAAGTCCTTGTCGGTCAGGGTGAAGGCCAGCTTCTGCACCAGCGCGATGGCCTCGAGGTGGTTCTGGTTCATCTTCCAGTTGCCCGCCATCAGCGGCAGGCCCTGGATCTTCGGCTGACGCTTGCTCATGACGGGTCGTCCGCCTCCAGCGCAGTCAGCCCGGGCAGCGTGCGGCCTTCCAGGTACTCCAGGCTGGCGCCGCCGCCGGTGGAGATGTGCCCGAACGCCTCGTCGGCCAGGCCGAACGAGCGGACCGCGGCCGCCGAGTCGCCCCCGCCGACCACGGTGAAGCCGTCGACCTTGATGATCGCGTTGGCCACCGCCTGGGTGCCCACCGCGAACGCGGGGAACTCGAACACGCCCAGCGGGCCGTTCCAGAACACGGTCCGGGCGTCGGCCAGCTTGTCCGCGAACAGCTCGCGGGTGGCCGGGCCGATGTCCACACCCTCCCGGTCGGCCGGGAACTCCTTGACCTGGACCACGTCGTGGTCCGCGTCCGGGGCAAAGTGGGTGGCGGCCACCAGGTCGACCGGGAGCACCAGTTCCACGCCGCGCCGGCCGGCCTCGGCGATGATCTCGGTGACCTCGCCGATCTTGTCCGCCTCGAGCAGCGACTTGCCCACCTCGTAGCCCTGAGCGGCCAGGAAGGTGTACGACATGCCGCCGCCGATGACGATCCGGTCGGCCCGGTCGAGCAGGTTGGCGATCACGCCCAGCTTGTCCGAGGGCTTGGCCCCGCCCAGCACGACCACGTACGGCTGGTCCGGGGAGCCGGTCAGGCGGCTGAGCACCTCGACCTCGGCCCGCACCAGGTCTCCGGCCGCGTGCGGCAGCAGCTGGGGCAGGTCGTAGACGCTGGCGTGCTTGCGGTGCACGGCCCCGAAGCCGTCACCCACGTACAGGTCACCGAAGCGGGCCAGCCGCCGGGCGAACTCCAGCCGGGCGCTGTCGTCCTTGCTGGTCTCGGCCGGCTCGAACCGGACGTTCTCCAGCACGGCGACGTCGCCGTCCTTCAGCCCCTCGACCGTGGCCGCGGCGCTCTCCCCGGCCACGTCGTCGGCGAAGGCCACGGGCTGCCCGAGCAGCTCGCTGAGCCGGGCCGCGACCGGCCGCAGGGACGGGCCGCCCTCGGCCCGCTCGGCGTAGTCGTTGCCCTTCGGGCGGCCCAGGTGAGCCAGGATGATCACCCGGGCGCCGCGGCTGGACAGCTTTTCGACCACCGGCAGGCTGGCCCGGATGCGGCCGTCGTCGGTGATGCGCGGGTTCGCCGGATCCTTCAGATCCAGCGGGACGTTCAGGTCGGCCCGCAGCAACACGCGGCGGCCGGCCACATCCAGGTCGTCGATGGTCTTCATTGTCCTCAGTTGCCTAGTTGCGGTCTGCTGTCCCGTGGCCGGTCAGGAGAGCCGGGAGGCGACCAGCGCGGTCAGGTCGGCGAGGCGGCTGGAGTAGCCCCACTCGTTGTCGTACCAGCCGAAGATCTTGACCTGGTTGCCGTAGGCCATGGTGATCGAGGCGTCGAACGTGCAGGAGGCCGGCGAGCCGACGATGTCGCTGGAGACGATCGGGTCCTCGGTGTAGTACAGGATGCCCTTGAGCGGGCCCTCGGCGGCCGCCTTGTAGGCCGCGTTGACCTCGTCCTTGGTCACGTCGCGCTCCAACTCGACGACCAGGTCGGTGATGGAGCCGTCCGGCACCGGCACCCGCAGCGAGTAGCCGTCCAGCTTGCCCTTGAGCTCGGGCAGCACCAGCGCCGTGGCCTTGGCCGCACCGGTCGAGGTGGGCACGATGTTCAGGGCGGCGGCCCGGGCCCGGCGGGGGTCCTTGTGCGGGCCGTCCTGCAGGTTCTGGTCCGCGGTGTAGGCGTGGATCGTGGTCATCAGGCCCTTGACGATGCCGAAGTTCTCCAGCAGCACCTTGGCCATGGGCGCCACGCAGTTCGTGGTGCAGGAGGCGTTGGAGATGATGTTGTGGTTCTGGGCGTCGTAGGCGTCGTCGTTCACGCCCATGACCACGGTCAGGTCCTCGTCCTTGGCCGGAGCCGAGATGATGACCTTCTTGGCCCCGCCCTCGATGTGCTGGTGGGCGTCGGCGCCCTTGGTGAACCGGCCGGTCGACTCGATGACGATGTCGACGCCCAGGTCCTTCCAGGGCAGCTTGGCGGGCTCGCGCTCGGCCAGCACCTTGATCGTCTGGCCGCCCACGCGGATGGTGTCGCCGGAGACCGACACATCCAGCGGCAGCTTGCCGAGCACGCTGTCGTACTTCAGCAGGTGGGCCAGGGTGGCCGGGTCGGTCAAGTCGTTGGCGGCCACGATCTCGATGTCGCCCGACGGAATGCTGGCCGCCTTGCCGATCGTCTCGGCGTTCACGGCGCGCCAGAAATTACGGCCGATGCGGCCGAAGCCGTTGATGCCCACGCGGATCGTCACAGCACCGTCTCCTCATTGATAGCTGTGTGGCCGCCCTGCCGTGCTCCCCACGGCCTCCGGCCACCAAGTGACCCAGAAAGATTTTCGCCCCAAGAGCCTATCGGACACCGCCTGCCCGGGATCCCCTGCAGGCGGTGTCCGATCCGGCACCTCCGCGCCGTTATGCGGCGGGGCGCGCAGAGACGGCGAGGCCGTCTATGGTCTAGACCATAGGGGATCTATGCTCCCCCCGCAAACAAACAGAGTGTTAATAGGCCCGGTTTGCGGCGGGACGGTGGCCCGCTCGGCCGGACAGGTGGCCTGGCTGAGGCACGTCGCGCTCGGCCGGACAGGTGGCCTGGCTGAGGCACGTCGCGCTCGGCCTGGCCACGACCAGCCCGGCCGCGCCCCGCGCGGACACCGGTCCCGTCCCGCTCACCCGCCGCCACCGCACGGTGCGCGATGAACCATTGACCACACTCCGGTGTGGTGAGTGAACCATCGCGCACATGCGGACCGGGAGCCAGCGAGACACCCGCGCACCGAGTGGCCACCGTGACCCGCGGGCTCAGAGGGGCGGCACCAGATCCTGGCCCCCGCCGCCGCCCGCCCCACCACGGGACGGGTGTCGCCCCCGGGGCCACGGGTCCGTCTCCCTGGACCTCACGGCATGAGCATGTCGGGGGTGAGGTTGGCCTCGGTGCCCGGCATGCCCTGGTCCAGGGCCTTTCGGTCGGCCATGGCCAGGAGCCGGCGGATGCGGCCGGCGATGGCGTCCTTGGTCAGCGGCGGGACGGCCAGCTGGCCCAGTTCTTCCAGACTGGCCTGGCGGTTGGCGATGCGCAGCTTGCCCGCCATGGTCAAGTGCTCGGGGGCCTCATCGCCGAGGATCTCCAGGGCCCGTTCGACCCGGGCGCCGGCCGCGACCGCGGCCCGGGCGCTGCGCCGCAGGTTGGCGTCGTCGAAGTTGGCCAGCCGGTTGGCGGTGGCCCGGACCTCGCGCCGCATCCGGCGCTCCTCCCAGGCCAGCACGCTGTCGTGGGCGCCCAGCCGGGTCAGCATGGCGCTGATCGCGTCGCCGTCCCTGATCACCACCCGGTCGACGCCGCGGACCTCGCGGGCCTTGGCGTGGATCTTCAGCCGCCGGGCCGCCCCGACCAGGGCCAGGGCCGCCTCGCTGCCGGGGCAGGTGACCTCCATGGCCATGGACCGGCCCGGCTCGGTCAGCGACCCGTGGGCCAGGAACGCCCCGCGCCAGGCCGCCTCACAGTCGCAGGTGGTGCCGGACACGATCTGCCGGGGCAACCCCCGTACCGGGCGCCCGTGGTTGTCCAGCAGCCCGGTCTGCCGGGCCAGGTTGTCGCCGCCCTTGAGCACCCGCACCACATAACGGTTGCCCTTACGCAGCCCGCTCGGGGCCAGGACCAGCAACTCGGACGCGTGCCCGTACACCTCGCCGATGCCGGCCCGGAGCCGCCGCGCGGCCGCCCCGGTGTCCAGCTCGGCCTCGATGACGATGTGCCCCGCCGCCAGATGCAGGCCGCCCGCGAACCGCAGCATGGCCGACACCTCGGCCTTCCGGCAGCACGGCTTGACCACTGTCACCCGGCTGAGCTCGTCTTTAACCACGCCGGTCATCGCCATCGGCGCCACTCCCCTCCCCGAACATCTCCGCGTACGCCCTAGCCAGCAGCAACGGATCGTGCCGCGGTGTTCCGTCGGCCAAGGCCACGTCGGCCAGCATCAGCCGGGCCCCGAGCAGGCCGGCCGCTTTCTCCAGATCGGCCACGGCACCGTCGCCGTCACGGCCCGGACCCGGGTTCCCTCCCGCCGCGGCCCGGTCCGCCAGCACCACGTCGAACTTCAGTCCCGGTGAGTGCCCGGCCAGGACCTCCAGATGCTGGTGCGGTGAGTAGCCGCCCGTCTCCCCCGGCTGTGGGGCCAGGTTGAGCGCCACCACGCGCCGGGCCCGGGTGTCACGCAACGCCACGGCCAGTTCGGGCACCAGCAGGTGCGGTAGCACGCTAGTGAACCACGACCCTGGGCCGAAGACTACCCAGTCTGCCTGCCTGATCGCGGCGACAGCGGCCGGAACGGCCGGCGGATCGTCCGGCATGAGCGATATCGACCGAACCCGGCCGGCCGTGGAGGCGCAGGCGTGCTGCCCGCGGACCCGGGTGACCTCTTCCGGCCGAGCCGGGTCGGCCCCCTCCACCTCGGCCACGATGTCGAGCGGGACCGAGGCCATGGGCAGCACGCGGCCCTGGGTCCCGAGCAGGCGGCCCACCCACTCCAGGCCTTCCACGGCGTCGCCGAGCAGGTCCCACAGGGCCACGATCAGCAGGTTGCCCACGGCGTGCCCGGCCAGCTCGCCGTCGCCGCCGAACCGGTGCTGGACGACCCGGCTCCAGGTCGTGCCCCAGTCGTCGTCGCCGCACAGCGCGGCCAGGGCCATCCGCAGATCGCCCGGCGGGAGCACCCCGTACTGGCGGCGCAGCGAGCCGCTGGACCCGCCGTCGTCGGCCACGGTCACCACCGCGGTCAGGTCGCTGCTGACCCGGCGCAGCGCGGACAAAGACGCGGACAGCCCGTGCCCGCCGCCCAGCGCCACCACCCGGGGCGCGCGGCGGCCCGGTTCGCCCGCCCTGGTCATTCGCGGCCGAGGTCGCGGTGGGTGACCTGGATGTCGGCGCCGGTGTCACCCAGTTTCCCGGCCAGGAACTCGCTGATGGCGACGCTCCGGTGCTTGCCTCCGGTACAGCCGACGGCCAGCGTGACGAAGTGCTTGCCTTCGCGCTCGTCCCCGGCCAGGACGACCAGCAGGGCTTCGGTGTAGGCGCGGAGGAACTCCTGGGCCCCCGGCCGGCTGAGCACGTAGTCCCGGACCGGGGCGTCCTGCCCGGTCATCGGGGCCAGTTCCGGGATCCAGTGCGGGTTGGGCAGGAACCGGCAGTCCACCACCAGGTCGGCGTCGACCGGGAGGCCGTACTTGTAGCCGAACGAGACGATGCTGACTCGCGGCCCCTTGACCGACTGGGCGCCGAAATAGTCCCGCATCCGGGACCGTAGCTCGTGCACGTTCAGGGCCGAGGTGTCCAGGACCAGATCGGCCCCGCCGCGGACGTCGCGCAGCAGGCCGCGCTCGGCGGTGATGCCGTCCACCACCCGGCCGTTGCCCTGCAGCGGATGCGGCCGCCGCACGCTGTCGAACCGCCGGACCAGGGTGTCGTCGGACGCTTCCAGGAACACGATGCGGGGCGCGACGTTGCGGGCGCTGAGCCCGTCGATGGCCGACGACAGGTCGGTGGTGAAGGCGCGGCTGCGCACATCGACCACCGCGGCGATCTTCGGCACCGCGCCCTGGGACCGCTCGGCCAGGTCGACCATGGTCGGCAGCAGCCCCGGCGGCAGGTTGTCGACCACGAACCAGCCCAGATCCTCCAGGGACTTGGCCGCGGTGCTGCGGCCGGCCCCGGACATGCCGGTGATGACCACGATGTCCGGGATGGTCTGCTCCTCGGCGGGGGTGTGCTCCCGCAACTGGCTGACCGGAGTCACCGGGCCTCCTCTGCTGACCGGCTCGTATCACGGTCCGCGGTCCGGCTGGACTCGCGGTGCAGGGCGGCGGCGATGCTCTCGGCCAGCCGGGGCCCGATCCCGGGCACCTCGGCGATCTGGTCCGGGGTGGCCGCGGTCAGCTTGCGGACCGACCCGAACTGTTTCAGCAGCGCCGCCCGCCGGGCCGGGCCCAGCCCGGGGATGTCCTCCAGCGCACTGGAGGTGAAACCCTGCGAGCGTTTCTGCCGGTGGTAGGTGATGGCGAACCGGTGCGCCTCGTCCCGGACCCGCTGCAGCAGGTACAGGCCCTCGCTGCTGCGGGGCATGATGACCGGGAACTCCTCGCCGGGCAGCCACACCTCCTCCAGCCGCTTGGCCAGCCCGCACACGAACACGTCGTCGATGCCGAGATCGTTCAGCGCCCGCCAGGCCGCGTCGGCCTGACCCGGGCCGCCGTCCACCACCAGCAGGTTGGGCGGGTAGGCGAACTTGCGCTGGCGCATGGCTGCGTCCCGTTCGGCCTCGCTCAGCTCGGCCGGCTGCCCCTCGCCGGGGCCTTCGCCCGGCTCGGACGCGTCCGGATCGCCGAGCACGTCCAGTTCGCCGGTCTCCTCGCGCTCTTCCAGGTAGCGGCGGAACCGACGGGTGATCACCTCGTAGATGGAGGAGATGTCGTCGGTGCCGTCGTGGCCCTTGATGCTGAACCGGCGGTATTCGCTCTTGCGCGGCAGACCGTCCTCGAACACGACCATGGACGCGACCACGTTGGTGCCCATCAGGTTGGACACGTCGTAGCACTCGATCCGCAGCGGCGCGTCGTCCAGGCCGAGCGCCTCCTGGATCTCGTTCATGGCCTGGCTGCGGGTGGTCAGG